>CAZJNU010000018.1:33370-35757 GCA_964547485.1 uncultured Actinomycetes bacterium | reverse complement strand
TAGACGCCGTCCCACAGGGACGTGACTGATTGCGGGTAACTGAACTGCACCTGCCAGGGGTCAATAGTGGCACCGGAATGATTGATGATTTCGGCGCTGGCCTGGAAACCGCTACCCCAATCGTCCGTCACCAGCCAGCGAACCTCGACGCCGGTAGTGGTGGCGGCCGCCGCTTGGCTACTTGCTGCCAAGCCCAAGGCCGGGAGCACCAGTGAGAGGGTTGCGACGGCCGCGAACTTCCGGTGTGCAGCCCTCCCTGCCGGCTTTGGAATCTGTTTCACGATGGTCCTTTCGGAATGTCGGTCGCCCCGCTTCCCCAGGGATGCGGAGCAGGCTGATTCGAGCTTGGTGATAGGCCTCGTCGACCCGGCGGCTGTGATCGAACACTGCTTGCCGGAACTGCTGACTTCGGGGTCTGAGACAAGGATGCCCCGCATTGGGTGCCTGCACACCCCTTCGTTAGTCCGAATCGATTCGGACCTGCGAACTTCCTGCTGGAGGTGCCGTCGAGTCCCGGACTGGGTGATAGTTGCCCAGAACTATCCATCTGAAGGAGGCACAGCAGGTGAATGAAGTTGAGGACTTTGCGGGCGAGGACGATGACCTCCAGTTCGCAGCGGCTGCCGGGGCTCTACCGTTGGATCTGCTTCTGTCGGAGGCAGCGCTCGGCGTCGCCCACCGGTTCCGTCCCCGAACTGCAACCGTGCGGTGGGGGATGGGCTTGGTCAAGCATCCGCGGACCGTTGCGGGCAAGCTGGGTGGCCTGACCGCGGAAGGTGCCCGGATCGCGCTGGGGAGTTCGCAAATCCGGCCGGACAAGCATGACCGGCGGTTCTCGGATTCTGACTGGGAGACGAATCCCATCCTCAAGCGGGTGCTGCAGTCCTACCTGGCGGCCGGCCGGACTGCGGGGGAATTACTCGAGGGTGCCGAGCTCAGCTACGAGGACCATGAACGAGTGGAGTTCCTTGTCCGCAACGTCACGGAGGCACTCGCGCCCAGCAACAACCCACTCGTAAACCCGACGGCGCGCAAGGCTTTCACGAAGTCCAAGGGTCGAAGTGCCGTACGTGGAACCCGGAACCTGGTCGAGGACATGAGGCACGCTCCCCGTATCCCGACCATGGTCGACCCGGATTCGTTTGAGGTCGGCAAGGACCTTGCCATCTCGCCCGGGGAAGTCGTCTTCCGGGACGAGATGTTCGAGTTGATCCAGTACTACCCGACCACCGAGACGGTCGTAAATTACCCGGTAGTCGTGGTGCCGCCCGTCATCAACAAGTACTACGCGATCGATCTGGCGCCCGGCAAGAGCATGGTGGAATACCTGGTCGGTCGCGGCCAGCAACCCTTTGTGATCTCGTGGCGCAATCCATCGGCGGAACATCGGAGTTGGGGGTTCGACGCCTACGGTGCGGCCATCATCCGGGCCATGGATGTCGCCCGTGCCATCAGCGGCGCCGACAAGGTGAATCTCTACTCCATTTGTTCCGGCGGCATCATCGCGGCGATGGTGTTGTCCCACCTTCAGGCGACCGACCAGTTAGCGGGCGTGTCGGGGTTCGCCATGGCGGTGACTGTGCTGGATCAGGCTGCCGCCGGCCTGGCTAGTGCGGCACTGACAGAGGAAGTCGCACAGCTGGCGATAGCCATGTCTGCGAGTCAGGGCTACCTTGACGGCCGCAACCTGGCCGAGGCGTTTGCGTGGCTGCGGCCCACGGATCTGATCTGGAACTACTGGGTGAACAACTATCTGGCAGGTCGGACCCCACCCAAGTTCGATGTCCTGTTCTGGAACGCCGACACCACGCGGATGGCGGCCGAGCTGCACAAGGACTTCGTCGAGACGGGCCTGCACAACGGACTCGTCTCGGCAGGTGGGACGACAATGCTGGGCACCGGCGTCGACCTGTCAGCCCTCGACCTGGACAGTTTCGTGGTGGCGGGGGTGGCCGACCATATCTGCCCTTGGGAGGCGGTGTACGCAACCACCCAGGTGATGGGCGGTCAGCAGACGTTCGTGTTGAGCACCAGCGGTCACGTCGCCGCCCTGATCAACCCGCCGGGCAATCCCAAGGCGCGGTATCGCACCGGCCAGCCGTACCCGCCGAACGCGGCGGAATGGCTCGAGCGGGCCAGCACCAACGAGGGCTCCTGGTGGCCGGAGTTCTCTGATTGGCTGGCGGAGCGGGGTGGCGGTGAGCGTCCTGCCCCACCCGAGTTGGGGAACGATGAATACCCGCCGATTTGCCCAGCACCGGGCAGCTATGTCCGTGCGGGGTAGTAGCGGCGGGCAGTACGGGTCGGGCCGACTAGCATGAGATGGTGAATCGCCCCACCGCGTTGACGCAGAGCGTCGAAGTCTCGGGTCAACAACTTCGCGTGTC
>CAZJNU010000018.1:14125-33270 GCA_964547485.1 uncultured Actinomycetes bacterium | reverse complement strand
GCCCCACCGCGTTGACGCAGAGCGTCGAAGTCTCGGGTCAACAACTTCGCGTGTCGATTGCGGCGGGGGAACCCGGGGTTACGCCGTTGCTGTTGATGAACGGAATCGGCGCTCGGCTGGAGTTGCTGCAGCCGCTGGTCGACCGGCTCCAACCACAGCGGACCATCGTCGGATTCGATGCCCCCGGCGTCGGCGGGTCACCGACTCCGCTGCTCCCGTATCGGCTGACCCACCTTTCCCGGATGATCGACGACATGCTCGTGGCCGTCGGCATCGATGGTCCTGTTGATGTGCTCGGGATCTCCTGGGGCGGCGCACTGGCGCAGCAGTTCGCCTTCACCTGCCGATCCCGGGTGCGTCGGTTGGTGCTGGTCGCCACCGCGCCTGGGTCGCTGATGGTTCCGGCCCGTCCGCAGGTACTGGCAAAGATGATCACCCAGCGGCGCTACGACGACCCCGAATATATGGCCATGATCGCCGGAGATATCTACGGCGGGTCGGCACGGACCCGAGGGGCCCAAATTGCGGAAAGTATGCGGACGCACAGAAGCACCGCGGATGCGCGCGGGTACCTGTATCAACTCGGTGCCGGGCTGGCCTGGTCGAGTCTGGGTATCCTGCCCCTCATCTCCTCTCCCACGTTGATTCTGGCAGGCACCGATGACCCGCTGATTCCGGTCGCCAACGCCCGCATCCTCCATCGAATGGTGCGCGGATCTGAGTTGACGCTTTACCATGGCGGTCACCTGGGCTTGGTGTCGGAGGCCGAGGAACTCGCTCCCGTGATCGAGGAGTTCCTCGATCGATAGTCACATCCAGCTGAGCCGCTCGGCATCCGAGCGTCACTGTCGGACCCCCTGCTTCAATGGTCGAAGACGACACGGGCCGGGCAACCGGTGGAGGGGGACAGCACATGCGATTCATCCACACATCCGACTGGCACCTCGGTCGGCGACTGCAGACGATCGACCTGATCGGTTACCAGAGCACCTTCCTGGACTGGCTGCTGGCGACCGCCAAGGCCCGCGCGGTCGACGCGGTGGTTGTGTCGGGTGATGTCTACGATCGCTCGCTGCCGCCGTCCGAGGCGGTGGATCTGCTCGACCGGACGGTGGCCGCGTTCGCTGACGCCGGAATTCCGATGGTGATCATTCCGGGCAATCACGACCATCCGGTGCGACTGCGCTACGGCGGTGCCTTGTTCGCTCAGTCCGGGATTCATGTGCGGGCCGAAGTGGACAAGATCGCCGATCCGGTCGTGCTGGCCGATGCGGATGGCGAGGTGGGCTTCTATGGCATTCCCTACCTGATACCGGATGCGGTGATGTCCGAACTCGGCGCTGAACGTTCCCACGAGTCCGTTCTGGCTGCCGCGGTGGATCGGATTCGTCTCGATGCCGAGGCTCGAGGGTTGGGGCGGACAGTCGTTGCGGCCCATGCCTTCATCACCGGCGGCGAGGCGAGTGATTCCGAAAGGCAGATCCGCGTCGGTGGTGTCGGTGACGCCCCTGCAGGGGTGTTTGACGGCATTTCCTATGTTGCGCTGGGACACCTCCATGGGCCTCAGGTTGTCGTCGGCCCACACCCTGGGACGATCCTCGCCTACAGCGGTTCCCCTATCGCCTTCTCCTTTTCCGAGCGCGACCATCAGAAGTCCGTCTTCCTCGTCGAGCTCGACGCAGCCGGTACTGTCACGTCGGAACGCCTGCCAACTCCCGTGCCCCGAGCACTGCGACAGGTGCGCGGACGACTCGACGAATTGCTGGCCACGGCGGACCGCGACAACAGCGGGCTGGCCGACTCCTGGCTGAAGGTGATCCTCACAGATGCAGTCCGACCAGAGTCGCCGATGGAGAAGCTGCGGCAGGTGTGGCCACACACCATAGCGCTCGAATTCGAACCCGATGTGGACCTGAATTCGAGCACAGGTCTAGTCCCAGTAAGTTCCGTCACCGATCCTGCGGACATCACGGCAGACTTCTACACACACGTCACCGGTAGCGTCCCCGACGACCCGACGCGCACCTTGATCGGGCAGGTCGTCGAGTCGACTGCGGTCGAAGCGGTGATGAGCTGATGAAAATCAACCGGCTCACCCTGCAGGCGTTCGGGCCTTTCGCGGACAAGCAGGACATCGATTTCGAGGCCCTCACCAACGGCGGCATCTTCCTCTTCGAAGGACCGACCGGTTCGGGGAAGTCATCGGTTCTGGACGCGATTACGTTCGCCCTCTACGGGAAGTTGTCAGGGCCCGGAGGTGACAAGGCAAAGTTGCACTCCGACTTCGCTCCGGAGGAGACGCCCGAGGTCACCCTGCAGTTCACCGTGTCCGGTCGGGCCTTCAAGATCACTCGCATCCCAGAGCACCGACGACCCAAGAAGCGTGGTGATGGCTGGACAATTGAGAAGTCGTCTGTCCTGCTGTACGGCAGCGACGGTGACAGTTGGGATCTGATCAGTGCCAACGCCGAAGAGGTCGGCACCCGGATCAACCAGGAGATCGGCCTCACCGGAGAGCAGTTCGGGCAGGTCGTGCTGCTCCCGCAAGGCGACTTCGCGCGGTTCCTTCGGGCCGACGATGACAAGCGGCGAGAGGTTCTCACCAAACTATTCGGTGCCGGTCGCTTCGATCGGATGACGGCGGAGTTCGAGCGGCGAGCGCAGGCTGCGCGCGCTTCCGAGGAAGTGACAAAGTCGGCGGTGCACGACGCTCTGACAAGGGCGAAGGAGGCCGGCGATGTTGCCGTCGAAGACCAGCAGACCTGGGCCGTTGACGACCCGAGCCTGCCCGATCAATTGCGCGCACACCTGATGGTCCTCCGGGCTTCCGTGGCGGCCTCGGAGGCGCAGTTGGAAGATCTGCTGCCCGCCCAGGCGAAGGTGGACCAGGCCGCCCGAGCTGCGGCGGACCGCCGAGAGCGGATCGCAGACTTCCTGCTGATCAGCACGACCCTCGACCAGCACCGTGCTGGGAGCTCTGACCAGGACGTGCGCACGATCGCATTGCACCGGGCAGAACAGGCGGCACCGCTGCGGACGCAGATCGAGGCACTATCGAAATTGGAGGGGGAGTCGCTGCGGAGTCGTCGTGACGTTGAGCGGTCGGCCGCGAGGGCCGAGGTCGAGCCGTCGACCGTGCCGGACGCCAGCAGCCTTGAGTCACAGGCCAAACTCCTGACCGAGCAGGCCGCCTCGCTGGATCACCTGCTGGCCGTGGAGCGCGGGCTGCCGGCGCGACGTACGGCTGCCGACGAGGCCACGACCCGATTGGCTGCGGTTGCAGACTCGCTCGAGCAGAACGTTTCCCGGCAGCGGGGTCTGGCCCTGGAGTTGGTCGAACTCAGGGCTCGTCAACAGAATCTGGCCAGTGCTGCCGGGAGGCTCGCCGCCGTTTCGGCGGAGGTGAAGCTGTGGGACCAGCGGCGCGAGGCCGTGGTCAAGGTGGCAACTCTGACTACCAAATTGGCGGAAGCTCGCGACACCGAGCGCGACGCGATCGACTCTCACCAGGCAGCCCGAGACGCGTGGCAGAGCTTGGTCCAGACCCGAATTGACGGGATGGCCGGGGAGCTTGCCGCACGCCTTCGGCAGGGTGAAGCCTGCGCCGTGTGTGGCGCCACCGAGCACCCAGCGCCGGCCACGCCCGCGGCTAAGCCCGTCGACCAGACCATGGTCGACGCTGCCCGTGGCCATTCCGCCCGCCTTGAGGAAGTCAGGAGGGCGGCTGGCGAAGTGCGCGAGGAAGTGGCTGCCGATCGCACGCGGGAGTTGGCGTTGACGGCAGGATTCTCCGCCCAGCAGATCGAGGAGGGACTCTTGCAGTCCCGGGCGGACCTGCGCACCGCAACCCAGGCCGATCTGGAGGCGAAGGAACTCGCCGCGAAACTTCTCGTGTGTGAGGACACCGAGGCCAAAGCCGCGCAACTGGTCGGGGACCTCACAACCGACGTGACTCGACTGCAGACCGAACAGCGGAACGCCGAGGATGCCCTGCGCGGTGATGAGGTGGCGGTGGCGCAGGCCGCAGGCGACAGCGGGACAGTGGCCGCCCTGGTAGGTGAATCTCGGGACCGAGCCGCGGCATTCACTACTCTCGCGATCGCCATTCGCGCAGCGGAGCAAACCGAACGCCAGCGACTGAGTCAGGTCGAGGTAGCGGCCGCCAGCGCCCGCAGCGCCGGTTTCGAGACGCTCGCAGACGCCCAATCAGCCCTGCTCGCGGATGACACCCTCACCGACTTGCGAATTCAGGTTGAGGCCTGGAACCAGCGTGAGCAGAAACTGGCCGGACAACTCGAGGGGGACCGCCTCGCAGGGCTGGGAAAGCCCACCGACGCAGACCTGCAACTGGCACAGGAGGCCGAAGCTGCGACCACGGTAGAGCGGGCTCGGCTCGAAGCCGAGATCTCGGTCGTCTCGGTCGAGCGCGACACCGCCCGCGCCCGAGAGGCCCGGTTCGGGCAGCTGTGCACCGATGTCGAGACGGCGCTGGCTGCGCTTCACGCGGAGCAGGCCGCCCACAAACCGTTGCTCGAGTTGGATCGGCTGACGCGCGGAATGGCAGGCGCCAGGCGGATGACGCTGACCACCTATGTGCTGCGCTACTGGTTCGCCCAGGTAGTCACGGCCGCTAACCTGCGACTGTCGCGGATGTCTGGTGGGAAGTATGAACTCAGCCGAATCGAGGCGGGTTCGCGGCAGGGGGCGCGCGTCGGCCTCGGGCTGGCTGTGTTCGACCGCTACACCGGCAAGGAGCGCAGCCCGGGCACCCTCTCAGGCGGCGAGACCTTCTACACCTCATTGGCGCTGGCCCTCGGGTTGGCCGACGTGGTGCAGGCTGAGGCAGGTGGGGTCAGCCTGGAGACGCTGTTCATCGACGAGGGGTTCGGAACCCTGGACCGCGACACACTGGAACAGGTGCTGACCGTGATCGATGGTCTCCGCGACGACGGTCGGGTTGTGGGCATTGTCAGCCACGTGCTCGAACTCAAGGAACGTCTGCCGGAACGGCTGGAGATTCGACGCACGCGCGAGGACGGACCGTCAACGGTGCACGTCGTCGCCTAGCAGGTAGGTGAGTCAGTCCAGACCGGCCCAGGGGTCTTCTCGCTGCCACACCTTCGGCAGGTGAATTGACACCCCATCCTGCCGAGCCAAGGCTCCCAATTCGCGGATGGTGACGTCGAGGTTGTCGCCCAGGTACGGCAAAGCTCGAAGCGGGCGGGTCAGTGGACGGAAGAAGTCGTCCCAGTGGATCAACACGACCCGGCGGGCGCCCACCGCGCGGACCGTCTCGCGCCAATAGGTGCGGATGTAATCCGCACTCTGGACCCCGAGTTGACCGACACCGAGGTAGACCACGTCGGCTTGCTGGCCGGCAAGCGCACCGGCCACAAAGCCGGCGCTGCCCTGCACGAGTGCGGTGCGACCGGAGTCGTGCCGGACCAGCAGCGACCAGGCCTCCCCGCACTTGTACGCGGCGGCTCGGGCCGGCGCGGTCACGGGCGCAAGGATCTGGCCCGGGTAACGATCGGGCGGGCAGTGCGCAGACTCCAGGTGGGTGATGGTGAAGGCCCCCAGCCTGGTCGAGTCGCCCGTTTCCACCAGTTGGATCCGCTCCGGCGCCAACTGGTGGCCGCGGCCGAGATTTGCGCTGGATTCTCCACCGATCAGCGTGGCGCCGGTTCGATCTGCGACAACCGCAGAGTCCAACGCGTGGTCGTAGTGGGTGTGCACCGGCAAGACCGCGGCCAGCGAGGTGACCTCAGTTCGGGTCAATGCTTCGTCGATGAGCGCCACACTCGGTGTCAACTTCCCCAGGGCCACGCGCGCCAGTCCGGGGCGGGTGAAGAAGCCGTCCGTCAACCAAGCCGACTCGCCGTCGGTAAACAGCAGCGTCGCCACCCCGAGGAAGGTGACCGAGAGTTCGCCGGTCGCGATCGGCACGCTGAAGCCCGCCGAATAGTTGTCCAACGTTGGCCGACCCAGTCGCATACGCATGACATTGACGCTACCGCTGGCATCGTAGACGTGGCTTCCGCCGCTCCCCAGACGCAGGCCAGGAATCTCCCCGGAGATGCTCGTGGGACCACCCAAGTGCGCATCTGTGGCAACGGGAGTAAAGGCGGTGTTACTTTCCAGTCAATGTTTTACCCCGCGTGGCGCCGGATTTTCCGGTCGTGAGGAGATGGCATGAGCGGCGATCAGATCGACTGGGACCTTCTCCGTGACGCGGCAACCGTTGCGCTCGAGAACTCCTACTCCCCGTATTCCAAGTTCCCCGTCGGGGTGGCCGGGTTCGCTGATGACGGGCGGTTGGTTTCGGGCGCCAATGTCGAGAACGCCTCCTATGGCCTCACGCTGTGCGCAGAGTGCTCCATGGTGTCCCAGCTGTGGGCCACCGGCGGCGGCAGACTCACCGCGGTCTCGTGTGTCGATGGAAATGGCGAGTCACTCATGCCCTGTGGTCGTTGTCGGCAGTTGCTCTATGAACATGGCGGCCCGCAGTTGTTGCTGATGACTCCCGAGGGCGTCCTGCCCATGGCGGAGGTTCTGCCGCAGGCCTTCGGCCCCGCGGACCTGGAGACGAGAGGACCCGCAGAATGAGCGAGAGCACGGTGGCCCCGGCGAGCGCGCATGTCAAGGTTTCATCGAAGGCGTGGGCGATCCTCGCCGCTATGGGTCTGGGAGCGTTCATCGCCCAGATGTTCACGAATGTGGTGTCGCCCGCGCTCCCCATGATGAAGACCGACCTCAACCTGTCGCTGTCCGCAACGACGTGGATCATGACGTCCTACAGCCTCGCGTTCGGCACGGCGCTGGTGGCGGGTGGCCGGATGGGCGACCTCGTCGGCGAGGTCAAAATGATCATTTCGGGCTACGTCATCTTCGGCGTGGGCGTGGTGATGTCGGCGGTGGCGATGAGTGGCGGTCTCTTGATCGCGGGCCGCACCATCCAGGGAATCGGGATCGGCCTCTCAGCCCCGGCCACACTGTCCATCGTGGTCAACAGCTTTCCGCTCTTGCGACGAGGCTTCGCCGTGGGAATCTGGGGTTTCGCGCACGGGTTCGGCATCTTCGCCGGCCCTCTGCTCGCCGGCTGGATGGTCGGGATTGTCAGCTGGAAGTGGATCTTCTGGATGGCTGTGCCGTTCACGATCATTGTCATCTTCGTGACGCTCGCCGCGACGCGCGGCTACAAAAGCGTTCTAGCCAAGGGCAAATATGACTGGATCGGGTTGATCGTCGGCGGCGCCGGGATCACCTTGTTCACCTACGGGCTACAGAATTCCAGCGTGGGCTGGGGGGTTCCTGCGACCTGGGGAACGCTGCTGGCCGGGCTTGTGCTGCTGATCGTGTTCGGCTTCGTCGAGTCCCGGATCCAGCACCCACTCGTGGACTTCTCGCTGTGGAAGGAGCGGCTATTCTCCGGTGGCTTCTTTGCCGAGAGCGCCGTGGGTTTTGTCTACATCCCGCTGTTCACCTTCCTGGGCTCCATCTTCTTCATCAGTGTGCTCGGCTTCTCGCCCTTGAAGGCGGGCTGGGTGATGTCGATCATGACCGTCATCTGCATGGTCTTCGAGCCGCCGGCAGGACGAGTGGTCGACAAGATCGGACCAGGAATCCCGATCACATTCTCGTTGGTGTTGCAGGCTGTCGCGCTCTTCTGGTTCAGCAGGTTCACTCCGAGCACGACAGTCCAGGAGATGGTCATTCCACTGCTGCTGATGGGCATCGGGGTGGGTATCGCGCTCCCCGCTTGCAACACCGCCGGGATGTCGGCCGTCGATTCCGAACGCGCCGGCATGGGCTCGGGTCTGATGCAGATGACGTTCAACATTCCAGGTGCCCTGGGCACCGCCTTGGTCACCAGCATCGTCGGAACCGTGGCTGTCTCCAGCGTGGTATCCCAGGCGTCTGGCACCCCCTACGTCGACCAGGCCAAGCAGTACACGTCGATGCTCAACAGCGGCAACGACGAAGGGGCCAAGGCGATCATCAACGATCCATCCTTGCCTGCGGGAGTCGGCCAGAAGATTCAGGAGGCGGCCCTTGCCGCTCAGTCCCACGGGATCTCGCTGGGAATGATGGCGCTCGCCTTCGTCGCACTCGCCGGTGCGATATTTGCCTGGTTCGTCATCGGGCGTCGCCGGACCCCGGATCACATCCAGGTGACAGAGGCCGCGGCAGTCTAAACCCAACGACACGACGCAATGCCGGAGCACAAGTCAGCCTCTATCGTCCGACACACGCGGGTGCGTGACGACGCCACCGACAAGTACGCCCTATGGCGGGCGCGGCTGACGACCCAGTTGGGGTGCCAGCCGGGCTTCCAGCGCCTCGAGGTGTACCCGCCGGACACCTCGCAGCCCGACTGGGTGACGATCGAGCGTTTTGACAGCATCGAGCACGCGCAAGGCTGGCTGCGCAGCGACGCTCGGGCAGAGTTGAGCACCGAAGTGTCGGAACTCGTCATCGGTGCCGACACCGTCACGATCCTGCTGGGTGACGGACCAGGGCAGCCTCGCGACGTGACGGCCGTCATCACCAATCGTCCCAAGTTGGGGCTGGAGCAAGACTTTCGCGAGTGGCAGCAGCGGATCCAGTTGGTGCAGTCGCGGTATCCGGGGTACCGCGGCGTGGAGGTGCAACCTCCCATCGCAGGGGTGACTGATGACTGGATCACGCTGCTGAGATTCGACACCGCCGAGAACCTTCGTGGCTGGCTGGAGTCCCCGGAGTGTCACACCCTTCGGAAGGAGTCGGAGCCGCTGCTTGACGTGGCCACCTATCGTGTCGCCCGCACGACCTTCGCCAACTGGCTGCCGGCGGATGAGCAGGCCGCCAACCCTTCGCCGTGGAAAGTCAACGCGATCGTGCTGCTGGTGCTGTACCCGGTGGTGATGCTGGAGATCACGTTCCTTTACCCCCGGTTGGGGTTCCTGGCACTGGCACCCATGACGTTCATCGGGAATGCGTTGAGCGTGTACCTGACCGGCTTCTTCCTGGTGCCGTGGGCCGCGCGGTGGCTGCGCCGTTGGTTGGCGCCACAGGGCGCGGAGTCCCGGGCCCTCCACGTGTGGGGTTGGGTGGGGATGTGTGCCGGCTATGTTGCGCTGGTGGCCGTGATGTCGCTCATCGCGAACTGGGCGCTCGGGTAGCGGTCCGCGGCAGGCGGCCTCCGGCGCCTGACGTGGTCAGTCAGATGCCCAACGCAGCCGCGACGCTGTCCTTGACCGCCTGCAACTCCGCGGCACCAGCTGCGCGCGCCGCGATCACGTCGCCGGTCCCAGGCACAACGACCTGCAGATAGCACTTGAGTTTGGGTTCCGTCCCGCTCGGACGCACTACCACCCGTGCCCCATCCATGGTGAACCGCAGCCCGTCCGTCGGTGGCAGATCTCCCGTCGGCATGTTCAGGTCTTCGACCTTGAGCACCTCTCGCCCACCGATCTCGGTCGGTGGCTGCGCCCGCAGTCGGGCCATGGCATCGGAGATGATCGACAGGTCGTCCACTCGAATGGCCAGCTGGCCGGTGACGTGGAGTCCGAACTGGCGGGCCAGGTCGTCTAGGACGTCCTGGATCGTTCGTCCCTCAGCCTTGAGGTGAGCCGCCAACTCCAACATGAGCAGGGAGGCTGTGATCCCGTCCTTGTCGCGGACGCCCTTGGGGTCCACGCAGTAGCCGAGGGCCTCCTCATAGCCAAACACCAGTTCCGGCACCCGCGAGATCCATTTGAAGCCGGTCAGGGTGGTGGTGTACTCGGCCCCTGCGTCCTCAGCGATCTTCGCCAACAGCGAGCCGGACACAATCGACTGAGCAAATACCCCGTCGACCGTCTTCCCTTCGCGCTTGGCGCGCTGGCCGATCCACCAGCCCAGCAGTGCCCCCACCTCGTCACCAGTGAGTTTGCGCCAGTCGCCGTCGAAGGGAATCGCCGCTGAACTGCGGTCGGCGTCCGGGTCGTTCGCGACCACTATGTCGGCGCCGACCGCCCGCGCCGTGGCCAGCGACAAATCCATGGCGCCGGGCTCCTCCGGATTGGGGAAGGGCACTGTGGGGAATCGGGCGTCCGGGTAGAACTGCTCCACGACCTTGTGGGGCTCCGGGAAGCCAGCCGCTTCCGCTGCTCGCATGAACACCGACCCACCGACGCCGTGCATGGCGGTGTAGACCGACACGATCTCGCGCGGGCCCGAGGGCAACAGTGAAACGGCTCGCTTCACGTACTTGTCGAGCATGTCCGGTCCGAGCGTCTCGTAGGCGTCCGACCGGGGAATGTCGGCGTATGCCCCGACGTCGGCGATGCACTCCGAAATTTCGGCATCCGAGGGCGGCACGATCTGGCTGCCGTCGCCGAGATAGACCTTGTAGCCATTGTCGTCGGGCGGGTTGTGTGAGGCGGTGACCATGATTCCGGCATCGGCGCGCAACGGCCGGATGGCGAACGCCAGCACCGGCGTCGGCAGGGCTCGCGGGTAGACGTGCGCCTTCAGACCTGCACCCGCCATGATGCGGGCGCTGTCGTGGGCGAACACGTCGGAATTCCGCCGCGCGTCGTAGCCGATCACCACTGACTTGCCGCCACGCTGCTTCAGATATTCGGCCAGCCCTGCCGCCGCCCGTGCCACCACCACCCGGTTCATCCGGTTGCTGCCCGGGCCGAGTCGTCCCCGAAGACCTGCGGTCCCGAATTGCAGGGTGCCGCTGAAAGAATCGGCCAGTTCCTCGACCGCGTCAGGGTCGCCCGCGATCGCCTCGGCCATCAGCGCCTGCAGTTCAGCTGCGGTCACCGGATCCGGGTCTTCGGCCAGCCAGGCGCGGGCAGTGGTCAACAGCTGTTCATTGGGGGTTGCGGTGGCGCTCATAGGAGGCAGCATAGGGACTTCCCGAGCACGAATCCTGTTCAGCAGCGGGCGCCGCAGACGGACTCGACCGCGGTTTCCCGGCTGCCCCGCCAGGTTGCAGGTCCTGGTTGCGGCTAGCTGTGCAGCAGCGTGGACTTGAGGTAGTTGAAGAGCACCCGGCCGGAGTCCTCGCTGAACTTGTGCAGTTGTTCCGGGGTGGACGTGACCTGGTCGCCGTCGAGTCGGTTGAGCAACGTGCAGCAGATCATGGCGAACTTGGAGAATCCCCAGTGATTCAGGTAGGCGGCCAGCATCGCGCCTTCCATTTCGATGTTGCTCACACCGTTCTCGTGCAGCCACGTCAGCCAGGCCATCTTGGACTCGGGGGTCTCGAGGCAGATCGCGCCGTCCAGCCGGAACTGCTCCAGGAAGAACTCGTTACCGGCCACCGTCTTGCCGGAGACCACCTCAATCGGGGCGTCGGCACTGGCCTCGATGATCGCGTCGGCGACTGTGGCGGGGAACGTGCCGTCGAACCAGTACTCGCCCTCGCCACCATGGAGCAGTCGGTAGGGCTTCAGGTCCGCCATCACGCCTTCAGAGGACACGACGACGGTGCCGCCGGGAAGCCCGACGCCGCCACTGGTGCCAACCCTGGCCCAGAACACCTCATCAAGTGCGTCCAGGTCGCCGTCCTTGAGGAAGAAGACCATCCGCATCAGTTCCTGCAGCGCGATGGACGCGCTGGGCATCCCCATGCCGTGCGAGGCGAAGAGCACGCCTGAGCAATAGCGCGTCACGAACCGATCTTCCTTCGGGAATCCGATGATTTCCGACCCGCCGTTGGCTTCGCTCCAGTACTCGGCGAACTCCTTGATTCGGCCCCCGGAACCTGCCATCACCACGGCTTTGACATCGCGCATCCCGGCCAGGATCAGGTCGTCGCTGGCGACTCCGAAGTGGTAGTAGACGTCCAGGCTGCTGCCATCGAGCACACTGTCCAGGAATGCGTGATTGATATTCTCGGTCTTCACAGTTGCTCACCTTCGTTGTCGGCTCGTGCTTCTTGGGTTGGTCAGTCATCGGATGGGGCCTTCGGCGCTAGTAGCCGCCGCTGTCGTCAGTGGTCTGGCTTCCGTGCACGATTGCCACGGACGCCGAGGCGCCCACCCGGTCCGCGCCGGCGGCAATCATCGTCTCGGCGTCTTCGCGGGTGCGGACCGCGCCAGATGCCTTGACGCCCAGGTCGTCGCCGACCATGGCGCGCATCAGCGCAATATCGGCTGCCGTCGCGCCGCCGCCACCGAACCCGGTTGACGTTTTCACATAGGCGACGCCGCTGCGCAGCGCCAGCAGGCAGGCGATCGCCTTCTGCTCGTCGGTGATCAGGCTGGTCTCGAAGATGACCTTCACCGGTTGCGGGCGCGATGCCTCCGCGACCGCCACCATGTCCTCGTACACGGCTGCCAGATCCCCGGACAGCATGGCTCCGATATCCATCACCATGTCGATTTCCTGGGCGCCTTCTTCCACGGCGATCGCGGCCTCGGCTGCCTTGGCCCGGCGGGACATCGCCCCCAACGGGAAGCCGACGACCGTACACACCAGCACCGAGGACCCCGTCAGGGTCTCAGCGGCGAGTGGTACCCAGCGGGTGTTCACGCAGACCGACGCGAATCCGTTTTCAAGTGCCTCTGCGCAGAGTTTCTCCACGGCCACCATGGTGGCGTCGGCCTTCAGCAGGGTGTGGTCGATGCGGCCCGCGAGGGAGTCCGCGTCCCGAAGCGCCTTGGGTCGGTCGACCTGGGCGGGGGCGGTTCCCAGCGCCTGGTCGACTTTGGCAGCGGCGGACTGAAACAGGGCAGAGTAGTCATCCATGGGCCGACCCTAAATCCAACCACCGTCTCGTTGCCTGCCTGGCGGGATCCGAAGCCGCTCCCGGGTCGGTCAGGAGGTGAGCGGGGCCTTCGTTGCGGGGGGTCGGTTGATGACCGGGATGATGTCGTCGCCGTACGCCCGCAGGGTGTCCTCGTGACCGTGGTGCTGGAAGTAGAGGCCGAACTGGGTGACCCCCAACCCGGCTAGTTCCTCGAGTTTGGCGATGTGTGCGGACGCCGGACCCAGCAGGCAGAATCGTTCCACGATCTCATCGGGCACGAATTCTGCCTCGGTGTTGCCAACCTGGCCATGCTGGTTGTAGTCGTAGCCCTTTCGGCCCGCGATGTACTCGGTCAACGCCCGCGGCACGTCGGAATCGGTCCCGTATTTGGTGACGATGTCAGCCACATGGTTGCCTACCATCGCACCGAACCATCTGCTTTTCTCAATCTGATCAGCGAGATCGACGCCGACATAGGCTGGCGCAGCGCCGACGTATTCGAGGCTGTCGGGGTCCCGGCCGGCCTGCTCGGCTGCGGCGCGAACCTGGCCGATGGCCCATTCCACAACATGGGGGTCTGCCAACTGCAGGATCAGCCCATCCCCGATCTGCCCGACCATTTCCAGCATCCGGGGCCCGTAGGCGCCGATGTAGACCGGTAGCCGACTGTCCTTCGCCCAGGGAAGGCGCACGTTGCTTTCGCCGACAGCCACCTCGTGACCGTTTCCCAGCCCCTTGATGACTTCCACGGCTGCCCGCAATTGTGCGACGGTGGCGGGTCGACCATTGAGCACTCGGACAGCGGAGTCGCCGCGGCCGATTGCCACCACCGTGCGGTTGCCGAACATCGTATTGAGGGTGGCGAACGTGGACGCGGTCACCGTTGGATCCCGCGTGATCGGGTTGGTCACCATCGGCCCGACCCGCATCGTGTGGGTCGCGGAGAGCACCTGACTGTAGATGACGTTCGGCTCCTGCCACAGCAGGTGCGAGTCGAACGTCTAGAAGTGGGAGAATCCCGCCAGTTCGGCCTGGCGCGCCCAATCGACGATCCGCCAGACCGGCGGGTGCGGCTGCATCACTAGTCCGAAATCCATGACCGACTCCGTTCGGGGGACAACTCAACCGGCGCACTGCGCCTTTGCACACCAACACCGGGCAGTAGGTGGGCTGACCTTCTCAAGGCTGGTCGAGGGGCTACTGGTGGTTGCGCCGGAGCCTGGTTCCTGCCGCTGTGGGTGATCCAGTCAGGTGCTGCTGGCGAACGGGGCGGAGTCCTGCCCGCAGGTCGTTCCAGACGGTGGCATCGTCCCGTCGATCAGATAGCGACTGGAGTGCCGGTTGGCGCAGGTGCTGGGGTTGAGAAGTGCGGTATGGCCGTAGCCGACAACCGTCACGAGCCTGGCTCGGGACAGGGTGCGGGACACCCATACGGCACCCCGGTACGGAGTCGCGGGGTCAGTTGTGGTGCTGACCACAAGAATTGGGGCGGCGGTGGGTCGATTCCAGGGGCCGGCGTATCGGTGGCTGGCGATGGCTGGCCAACTGCCGCAGGGGGCGGTCGTCCATGCCCAGTAGGGGGCGGTGATTCCTGATCGCGCGGTCGCGTACGCCGACTGCCACGGGAACGTCGAGGCCGGCGGGTTGGGACTCTCCCCGCAGAGCACCGCCAACTGCTGTCCGATGCTGAAGTACTTCTGGCTCGTCGCGGTGGTTATCTGGGAGCTGGCTTTGTCCAGCCAAACGTTCTGCATCACCTGGGCGAGTCCACGCCACTGGACCATGAAGTAGCTGCCATTGACCACAGTGTCGAGGAACTTGGCGTAGGTGTAGCCCCCGCGTGGCTGCAGCGAATTGCTGCGCAGCACGGTGATGAGGGCCGTGAACTTGTTGCGAGTCGCTGCCGCGCTACCCGCCGAGAAGGCGCACTGCTGGGTGCTGAGGTGGCCACAGGAATCCAGGAAGGCGTTCAGGGTTGCGGTCGCACCGGTGTCGGACTGGACGCGTAGGAACGTTCCCAGCGACCTGCCCTGGACTGTCGGCTCGCGGCTTACCCACGCCTGCGGGGGCACTACCCCGTCCAACACGACTGCCCGAACCCGGTTGGGGAACATATTGCTGTAGGTGGCGCCCAGGAAGGTGCCGTATGACACCCCGTAGTAGTTGAGTGTTCGGTCACCTACGGCGGCTCGAAGCAGGTCCAGATCCCGCGCGGTATCCGCAGTGGATACGTGCTGCAAGAGGTTGCCGCCTCGCTGGGCGCACCTGCGGCCCAACACGATGTTGCGGGCAGCCAGTTGCTGCTGCTGGCTGGAACCGACCGGAATTGCGGGGACTTTGGCCAGGAACGCGGCCTCCGCGGCAGCGTTGGCGAAGCACTGAATCGAGGTGCTTTGGCCGATACCGCGTGGATCCCAACTCACCAGATCGAACCGGGCGCGCAGCTGCGGTGTGAACAGGGCCGTGACACCGGGCAGGGAGGCCACCCCGGAGCCGCCGGGTCCGCCCGGGTTGAAGAACAATGAGCCGATCCGGCGCGCTGGATCCGTGGCCCGGTGGCGGATGAGCGCCAGGTTGATGAAGCCGCTGCTGAGGCGCGAGTAGTCCAGCGGCACCCGCGCTGAGGCGCACTGGAATCCCTGCTGACCTTCTCCGGTGCATGCCCGCCAGCTGAGCTTCGGTATTGGCGGCACGGGCCGGATCTCGCCCCGCACAGATCGCGGAGCCGAAGCCGGGGCCGTAGCTGCCGCTGGGTTCGGGGCTGGGTCGAGACCACGGGCGGCGGCGTCAATCGGGGCCAGAACGACCAGACAGCAGGCCAGCACCGTCGCCCGTAAGGCGGGCCTGGGCAGTTTCAGCGACATTCGTCTGTCCATTCTGCTAGCCGTAGACCTGACGTTGGGTTCGAACCGAGTCGATCACCACGCTGGCTCCGCGGACCCCAACAAACTCGCTCGGTCCTTCTTCCTTTGCGCCGGGTCGCCAGTCGTAGGAATAGCCCAGCCGCGTCCAAGGCAGTCCGTAGCAATCGGGATCCAGCCACTTGACCGCGCAGGAAAAGCTCCGTACGCCGGTGAAGTTTGTCGGCGCTCGCCAGGCGTAGTTGGTCTGGATCCAGAGGAACTTCGAGATGTCGGTCCCGCCGACCTTGGCCGGCGTCGGACCAGCTGTTGGCACCTGAGCCGGACAGGTGGTGGTGACGATCCGCGGGTCGGTGCAGGGACGGAAGAGATCGGCCGGCCGCACCCAGAACTGATTGACAAAGCGGTAGTCGCCATCAGGGGGAAGCCCGATCATCTGTTTGAGGCGCAGATCCAGTGCCTGATCGGACATCGTGGAACAGCGTGCTGCCGCGCAGCGGGCCGCGACCTGCGAAGGAACCGAGAGCCAACGGTCATTCGTCAACGTCACGCGCTGTCCTGGCTGGCCGAGCCCATCTCTGCGGAGCGTCTGCATCAGGACGTACCGGTGGCCGCCGATAATCCGCCACCGGAGCGCTCGGTTGCCGGGGGCGACTGTGACGAGGTTGTGGGCGATCTCGGACGGCATCGCCACCGTGGCATCGAAGATGGACCTTCGGTAGGCAAGCCAAGTTGCACTCGAGATTCGTGGTCGAATCTCGCCTCGCGTGGTTGGCCCGGTTCGCCAACTCGACTCATCATTGTCCTGGCCCGCCGGTGCCCTAGCAGCCGTGGAGCCTTCCAATGCCTCGGTCGGCGTAGGAGCTGCCATTGGCTGGGCCTGGGCCGGAGCCGCCAGGCCGAGGGTCACGACAGCCAATCCGGCCGCCACCGCAGCCTGACTCGGGTGCCTCAGTGAAACTCCCACATGCCAGACGCTAGCGCGGGGGCCATAACCTCTCGACGGCCACTAGGCCACACGCATGACCGCGGTCACCTACACACTCCACGACGGCCAAATCTGGCCGGAATGCCGGCGTGTCGCGGCGTGTCGCAAGGATCGACGCGCTCGTGGAGTCCACAGGTGACACTCGTGCTCACTTCGCCTGTTCCGGGCCCTGGACGCTCAGGGCTCGATCGCGTGCCGGTGAGGCTATGAGGTACGTGGTGCCGGCGGTGATCGCCGTGACGGTGCCTACCGACGGCCAGGCGCCGATCTGCTTGGCCAACGGGTGAGAGAGCACGAATGCTGCCGCGAAGATGGTGACGTTGGCGGCAGCGGCCTTCGGTCCGGCGACTCGCCACCACTGCCAGCTGGCGGCCGCCCCACCGGCCAACAGCACCACACCGCCGGCGGTGCGGTTGTCGGCGGCCTGAGCGACGCCAAAGCCGCCGATCAGTGAGGCTGAGGCGATAATCGAACCGAGAGCGCGCATGTCCGCGAATCTACCGTCACCGCGGGGATAGGTGCCGCCCCCCGGTCGGAGGCGGTCCAGGAGCTCGGCGCGTGCACGCCCGCCGTCAGTGGTACCTGGCCGTTCGATTCGAAGCGATTCCAATGGTCCGGTGCTGGTACTTTTCGATGTTTCAGGGAGGCGACCCAGAGTGACCTCCTACCTGCGCAACCTCCCGGTGCTGGTCGTTGCGTGCGTGCTGCTGGTGGCCAGGCGACCATCGGGGGTGCTGACTCCGGTCTTCTGGGGGGAAGACGGCAAAGTGTTCTTCGCCGAGCAGTACCTTCGGGGCTTCGCACCGCAGGACCCTTACAACGGAGCCCTCTATCTGGGCCAACGGCTGGCGGCTTGGCTGCTGTCGCCGTTCCCGGTGACGCTGTCGCCGACTCTCTACTACCTGGCTGGGTGCCTACTCGCGGCAGCTGCGCTGGCCGTCGTGCTGCAACGTAGGGCTCATGAACTGCTCGGTGGCTGGTGGTGGCGGGCCGGATTGCTGCTTGCGCTGGTCCTGATTCCCGGCGTCAACGAGATCCAGGGCTCGGTGGTGAACCTTCACTGGTGGTTCGCGATCGCGCTGGCGGTCGTGTTGGCCCTGCCTGCCCCGGCATCACGATGGGGGAGGGCGGCCGAATTGGCGTTCATCGCGATTGTGGGACTTTCCGGGTTTACTGCGGTCTTCCTGGTGCCGGTAGCCGTGTGGGCGTTGGTTCGACAACGGTCCAAGTACCTCTGGCTGCGGTTGCTGCTGGTCGGCACCACTGCGGCCGTTCAAGTCGTCGTCGCCGTGGCTTCCACCCGGAAACTGGCTGACGGTTTTCCGCTGGAGCACACGGGGATGCTGGGGGCCGCGATCGTGCGGAGGGTCGGCGGTTTGATGCTGATGGGCCATCAGTCGGTGGAGGCCAGTTGGCCTCCCCATCAGCTGAGCTGGTTCTATTTGCTCGCGGGAGGATTCCTGTTGGGGGTGGTGGTGGTGGCCATCATGGATCGGGCAGGCCCCTCGCCTTGGTGGCTGTTGGCAGGTCTCGGGTTCGCTGCGTCGGTGGCACTAGCCAATGCCAGCGAGAGCCTCCGGGAAGTGCTTGGCTCCACGAGCGATGGCCGGTATTTCGTGCCCCTCGTTGGCATGGTCGTACTCGTGTTGTGGCGGGGCGTCGCTACAGGTCGCCAGACCTGGCCTCGGATCCTTGCCGGGGCGCTCCTGTGTGCCTGCGTCGTTGGTTGGTGGACGGACTATCGCCTCGAGGAGCGCAAACCGCCAGGAGGACCGGCGGACCTGGCGACCTTCGCCGAGTGTCTGAGGGACCGGGATCGGGTCTGCCAGCTGCGCCAATTGCCCGCCCCTCGCTGGGTGGTCACCATTCCGGCCGCGAAGACTACGAGATGAGGGAATCTGCAATGACGGCATACGTGCTCGTGCACGGCGGCAACATGTCGACCGACACTTGGAACCGCTACACAGTCGGCGAGCAGATCCACACCGACGACAACAGGATGGGTGGCCGGATCTGGGACCCACTGGTTCCGGACATCCGGGCGCGTGGCGGACAGGCATTCGCCCCGGCGCTGATCGATGAGCACGAGTGCCATGTCAGCGATCATCTCGATCAGATCAGTGATCTCATCACCGGCAATGACTTGCGGAACATCGTCCTCGCTGGTCACAGCTACGGCGGGATGATCATCACCGCTGCAGCGGCCCGGCATGCGGAGCGCGTGAGGGGGATGCTCTACGTCGATGCCGCCCTGCCGGAGCCAGGTCAATCGCTGTTCGACGTGATCGCCGCTGGCGGAGTCGACCCGCTGTCCGTAGAGGGGCTCGAGTCCGATGCACCGTACGTGGAGAAGGTCGAGTTTGATCCGTCGGGGCTTACCTCGATACCCAAGATCTACCTACGTTGCACGCGAAGTGAATTCGCCGCGGTCACGCAATCGGCGAGGCAGCGGATCGCCGCAGGCACTGCCGGGCCGAATTGGACCTACACCGAGTTGCCCAGCTGGCACGTCCCGATGGCGAACATGCCGCACCAGGTCGGCGCACTCCTCGCGGCACTCTGACCGGGT
>CAZJNU010000018.1:0-14025 GCA_964547485.1 uncultured Actinomycetes bacterium | reverse complement strand
GCGGGGATGACCTGGTTGCTCTCCCAGGCCCCGTCGTTCAGCATCAACTGCCCCAGTCGGGCCCAATCGCCGGTACTTGCGTACACGTAGGAGCCACCCACCCACGTGCCCGAGGTGTCCGTGGCGAACACGCCGCCCTTCATCCCGATCGGAGTGAAGACGGTGTCGCCCCAGTACTTCCAATATTCCTGGTCAGTGGCGAACATGCCTTGGGTGATCTGGCTGAGCAGGTCCGAGGTGCCGGTGCTGTAGGCGAAGGTGGAACCGGGTTCGGTGATCATCGGCTGGGAGGCGATGAAATCGGCCATGCTTGGTTCGCTATACAACATCTGCACCACTTTGGCGACCGGTCCGTAGTCGTCCTCGACATCCAATCCGGTCTTCATCCCGAGCACATCCGAGACCGTGATCTTGCTCTTCTGGGGGTCATTGCGCCACTGGGCCACCCAGGCTGGCGCACGATTGGCAGGGAAGGCGTCGATCACCAACGTGTTCGTGATGTCGAAGCCGGTCTCCTTGGCTCGCTTGTAGAAGATCATGGCGTTGACGGTCTTCGTCATCGACCAGCCCAGCAGCGGCATGGTCTGCGGGAAGCCTGCGCCCTGCTTCTGAATGAGCAACTTGCCGTCGTGGACCACCGCAACTCCCCGGGCGTTGGCGGCCTTGGGGTCACCTGAGCCTACGAGCGCCTGGTTGATGACCTTCTCCAACCCGGCCGCATTCACACCTGGGCCCCACTGGCTGGGCGGCACTGCGGCGTCGCCCTTCGGCCATGGTTGCGGATTCGATGGCCCAGCGACGAACGGCACGGCCGCTGGGTCCGGGGTCACGTCGAGGACGCAGCCTCGGTTCGGGAGCAGTGCCGCCTGCCGTGACCAGATGCCCAGGAATTTCGCGGTCACGCTTCGATTGGTCTGATCCGTCGAAACGGAGACGACACTTAGGGCCGGGCTCTGCGGGAGCACGTCGTCGGTGAAGACCGCATTCCCATCACGTCCCGAGACAAAGACCCCGGAACACACGGTCTGGGCGGCGAGGCCGGCGCTGTTGGCGGGAATGTTGAAGTAGACCAGTGCTCCGACCACGACCGCCACCAGGAGCACGACGACCGATACGACAGCGATGATCGTCCGCTTTATCCACTTGCGCTTCTTCGGTGGCTTGGTCGGCTCCAGTTCGGGCCCAGCAGTTT
Organism: uncultured Actinomycetes bacterium; assembly: GCA_964547485.1. GTDB lineage: Bacteria > Actinomycetota > Actinomycetes > S36-B12 > UBA10799 > JACJWR01. Next base: position 12,833 of record CAZJNU010000018.1, on the reverse strand, counting down.
GAGTCGTCATGGTCGGCTTCCCGCTAGTAGTCAAGTCAACGCCGACGCGAGGCTAGCAATGATGCCCCTCGCTTGCTGGGGTATCGCAAACCCCAGTGGCCGCCCCGTCACTCTGACCGGCCACGCAGCGTTCGTGGCCGCTAAGGTGTGCCCCCCGGCAAGCGACTGTCGCTCGCCCGGGCGGCTTTCGGGGACTCGACCCGGCAGCGTCCGGGCTTGGCCTGGGACCGTGGAGGAGAAGCGAGATGACTTTCATCCAACTGATCGAATTCCGCACCAGCCGGATCGAGGAATTGAATGCGGCGATGGACCGATGGCTGGCCACGACCGAGGGGAAACGAACCTCGACGCTCAGCGTTCAAGCTCAGGATCGGGATGCGCCGGACACGTACGTCCACATCGTGGAGTTCCCCTCCTACGAGGCGGCGATGGCGAATTCGAATCTGCCCGAGACAGGTGAATTCGCGGCCACGCTGGCGGAGGTATGTGACGGTCCACCGAGCTTCCGCAATCTTGACGTGGTGCGCAGCACAGCGGAGTAGCTGTTCCTCTCAGGGAGACGGTAACGGCGCGGCGGCGCTGGTGGGTATCGGTGCGCGCTACCCTCCGAGCCGGCCGCGCACGGCGGACCATTCACTCCGGAGGATCGAGAACACCACAGAGTCGCGGTAGGTGCCGTCGCGCCGCAACATGTGTCGGCGCAGAACGCCCTCCTGCGTCGCGCCGATCTTGCGCAGGGCAGCTTGCGATCGCAGGTTGGCGTTGTCCGTCTTGAACTGCACTCGTTCAGCGCCGAGGGTGTCAAAGGCGTAGCCGAGGAGGAGCCGTTTCGTTGCGGGGTTCACGTCGGTACCCCACACCTCGGGACGGTAGGTCGTGTAGCCAATCGACAGGTGGCTGTTGTCGATGCTGACGTCATAGAAGGAACTGCAGCCCACCGCGGCAGCTGCCGACAACTCGTCGTGCCGCTTCGCGAGTCGAACCACAAACGGCCAGCGCCCGGTGGCAGCCCCCTTGGCTGCGTAGTCGTCCCAATCGCGCGGCCCGTCGAGCCCGACTGGAAGGTGTTCCCAAATTCGCGAATCCTGAAGTGCCTCCGCAAGTTCGGGTGCGTCGCTACTGACGTATCTGCGAAGTGTGACGGCGCCGGACCGCAACTCGAGATCGGCTGGAGGTGGCCACGCAAGCGCCATTGGAGTCCCTTCGCGAGTCGGTCGGCGGCCCCAACCTAGTCGCAATCTCAGTCGATCCCGCATACTCTCGACCAACACCCAGCTGCCACCCACCCCATCGATCGCTCGGAGGCATCGTGAAGAGGGTCCTCGCCGCGCTCGCGGCCGCGGTCGCTGCTGCGCTCGGAATCGGGGTGGCAGCGCCCGCCCCGGCAGGCCCGGGCGGCGCAATCTCCACCGACTTCTCGCCCGCAGACACACTCAACGGGGTCGTCTACGCAGCCCAACCGATAACTGTCGCCGGAACCCAGAAGTACATCGTCGGGGGTACTTTCACCGACGCGGGCAGCGTGGGCAACGACTACATCACGATTCTCAATGCCGATGGCAGTGTCTACCCTGGTTTCAGCCCGGCAAATGGGCTCAACGGCCCCGTCAGTTCGCTACAAGCCATCACGGTCAGCGGCGAGCAGAAATTCCTCATCGGAGGTGGCTTCACCGACCTTGGTGCCGCCGACAACGACCGCGTTGCTGTTCTCAATTCCGACGGCTCCACCTACACCGGGTTCAGCCCTGGGGCACGGTTCAACTCGACGGTGTCTTCGGTCGCTGCGTTCACCGTCGATGGCGTCAACAAATACCTGGTCGGGGGCGCCTTCACTGACGTCGGTGGGACAACCAATGATCACATCACGTTGCTGCATGCCAACGGCGTTATCGATCCCAGTTTCGCCCCCGGACCCGGTATCAACGGTGTAGTCAGGTCCATCGCGCCGATCAGGATCGACGGCCAGATCAAGTTCCTCGTGGGCGGGGACTTCAGCAACGCAGGCGGATCCAACGACGCGATCGCCGTTCTCAATCTCAACGGCTCGTCCTACTCAGGGTTCGCCCCCGGCGACGAAATCGGCGGCGTCATCACCTCCGCGCTCCCGCTGACAGTTGGGGGGCAGTTGAAGTACCTCGTCACCGGTGACTTCAACGACGTGGGCGCCGCACGCAACAACCGAGTCGCGATGTTCAACCCCGACGGAACGGTCTTCACCGACTTCTCGCCCCTGCGGAGTCTCAACTCGACGGCGTATGCCGCTGTGCCGGTGACGATCGACGGGGTCCGCAAGTACCTCGTGGCAGGTAGCTTCACGGACGTCGGCCCCGCGGCGAACGACTACCTCACGGTGTTTAACGCGGACGGTTCGATTTATGACGGCTTTGCTGTCGGACCGACCTTCAGTTTCGCCATCCTGGAGGCGTCGACGGTCGTTGTTGCGGGGCACACCCGGTACCTCGTCGGCGGCATGTTTTCCAACGCCGGGACGGCTGCGAACGACGCGGTAGCCCTAGTGGACGCGCCGGTGATCACCCCACCTGCCTCGGCGCGCATGCTGCGCGCAATCGGAACACCGCGAGCAAATGTCTTCACCATTCGATGGACGGTTCCGCAAGGTACCAGCGTCACTCAACCCGTGGAGTACTACCGGCTGACCGTGCGGCGCGCGGGTCGTGCCCAACTCCTCATCAATGTTCCGTTGGCCGGCAACAGGACCGCAGTCGAGCTTCGCCGCGCACGACTCACAGCGGGGCTGCCACCAGGTCGGCACCTGTTCGAAGTGCAGGTGGTAGCAGGCAACAAATCGGGGACTGGACCGCCCGCGGTGGCCCGATTCGTGGCTGTGCGCTAACTGGTTCGTCGCATCCGTGCCGCGTTCGTCGGCGCCCCTGGGGTGGCCCCCGGGTGGATAGTTGGCTGGTAGCTCCGGTCGTTGGCCGACACGGCAACGTCCGGGAGTATGCGATGCCTCTTGGATTTTTCACGGGCCACGGCTCGCATGGGGTCATTCGTTTGTCAATCCCAATAAAGACAGGTGCATCCACATGGCCAAAAATTCAGCCGTCACGTTGTCGGCGGCCGCCGCTGGCGTACTTGTCACCTTCTCCTCGCTTTCCGTCGGTCACCGGCCGCGGCAGTTGGCCCTGGAACACCAGCCTCAGCTGTCGGTACAACCACCCGAGTCGCCAAGGAGAACAACTGCTTCCAGACAGGCTCGTGGCGATTTCGGACTCAGGGGACGCCGGCCTCCCAGCCGGGCTACATGACTCTGACGGTGAGGGGTAGGGGGGTCAATGCCGTATCCCTTCAACGAAGGTCCGCTCGTCGCCTCGTTCAACCGCGGCAGCAAGACCTTCAGCGGATGGTTCAAGACGCATGACGGGTGCAACTACGTGATCAACCTGATTCGGCCGTGCAAATTCACCTGGCGTGGAACCAAGATCTAAGCCCTCCTGCCGAAGGGAATGGCCAACAGGCGCGTCCTGAGGTACCTCCCTGACTTGCCACCCGTCCGTGAGTAGGACAGGCTGACCGCCACCCCACACACATGGCGATCTGCGGGACCGCCCAACTGCCGTGTCGAGTTAGATCCAGGTCAGGAGTTGACGTGCCATCGTCACCGAAAGCGACAACCAACAGGTGGGTCGGACTGGCCGGAGTGACAAAGGCGGGGGTCATCGCCGGTGCGGCCCTGCTTCTCATGGGTGCCAGTTGTCAGTCCACGTCGACGTCGAGTTCCTCCGCGGCGCCCAGTTCGACCGACGCGCCTAGTGCGGCCGCCAACGCGCCCAGTTCGGCCGCCGTCACCCTTGTCCCCGTAGACAACGCGGACGACCCGTTTACCCCGCCGGTGGCTCAGGACGCAAAAGATGTGCCTCCTGTCGAGACCAAGCAGCCAACGGAGGTTTCGGGCGACAAGGTGGGCCTCTACGGTGGCTCCGAGGAGATCAACTCCTGTAACAAAAAGCAACTGGCCGACTTCCTCGCGGCTCCCGAAAATCGCCAGCTGGGCGAAGCGTGGGCGAAGACCCTTGGTATCAGTTACAACGAAACCGGGTCGTACATCGACAAGGCGACATCCGCCCTGCTGCGGTCCGACACGCTTGTCACGAACCATGGTTGGGAAAACGGCCAAGCAACAGGCTTCCCCTCGGTCCTTCAAGCTGGAACCGCTGTGCTGTTGGACGACTACGGCGTGCCAACTGTGCGGTGCTATTGCGGGAATCCCTTAACGCCGCCGCCGCCATACACTCCGCCCCAGACGCCGAGTTACTCACCGAGCTACTCACCGAGTTACAGCCCGAGCTACTCACCTAGCTACACACCGAGCTTCTCCCCGAGTTTCTCCTCGAGCCCTGGTGGCACAGCCTGGAAGTGGTGGAACCCCCAGAGCGTCACTGTGATCAAATCTTCTCAGGCGAAGATTTCGGAGTACACGTACGTCAACATTTACGACCCAAGTGTTACCTATCCCGTGAAAGCGGGGTCGACAAATACGTGGGTACCGAGCCCGGATTCCCAACCGTCGTCCACCTATGCGCCGGAGCCCTCCTACACGTCTGCGGAGCCGTCGTACACGTACGCGCCGGAGCCCTCCTACACGTCTGCGGAGCCGTCGTACACGTACGCGCCGGAGCCGTCCAACACCTATCCCGAGCCTTCCTACCAGCAACAACAGCCATCACCGTAGAGACGCCGTCCGCCAGTGGGGACGTCGAGGAGTGGCCCTACACCCGACGGGGTCAGCTCGTGAAGGTTGCGTACCAGCGGGCGGCGGCAACGCCGCGGGTTGCCCTGATCGAGGTGTCGGTGGCGGTGGAACCTTCGAAGTTGCGGTGGATTATCACTGCCGCCCGTACCGGGTCGGTGCCAGACCGCAACGCTGTCAGCGAGTCGCGGTAGTAGGGGTTGGTCATTTCCTCGGTCAGGTATCGGAGCTGGAAGTCTAAGTTCTGCCAAGCCACGTCGGCGGCGACGGCGGTCCGTTGAAGAGCAAGACGTCGGCTGAACGACCATTGCGCGAGTCCGATTCCTTCGCGGCGTCCGGTCAGGATCGGTCCGGACGATTCCACTGCGGCCGGGTTGAAGCCAGATTCGAATTCGAGGTTGGCCAGCATCGCGGCGGCGCCAGCGCGGCTCGCTCCGGTGCGCCGCAGCCATGCGTAGATGGTTGCGGCGTTCTCACCCGCCGGATTCACGCGCGCCACCGGTATTCCGGCCACGGGTGCCATCCCCTGGTGCGCGCTCCGACGGGTTGCTGCGGTGGTCGGAACAATCACTGTGCCCAACTGGTAGTCCAGCCGTGCCCCGACATAGTTGTGGACACGAAAGGCCGCCGCCGTCAGTGACCACGACCAGGTTCCTGGGCCGTCGGTGCGTCGGTAGACGATGGTGGCGCCTGTGCTGGTGGCGGCAGCGCGCACCGTCCAGCTGCCGTTGGCGGGTCGCACTTTGGCGGCGGCTGCACCAGTTGCCCGGGCTAGCCCGGCGGCGGCGTGCGCACTGACGTGTGCCGCAATCCGCGCGGCCAAGGGGGCGGCGGCGATATTCACGTCGGTGCTGCTGGCCGGTACTGCTATCGACTGGGTGGCGGCTGCGTTCACTATCGCTCCGGTCACTGACACCGGTTGAACCGGCGCAAACGCTGCGGTCAGTCGGGTGCCCGCAGCGGTCGTGACGGCGGTGATGAGTCCGTCGGTCACTGTGTAGGTCGCGCCGCCCGAGAGGTAAGTCCGCTCTCCGGTCTTGGTGAGGGAGCTGAGGTTCGCGCCGAGAAAGGTCGTCGCGATGGTGCGGGTGGTGCCCAGCGTGTGACGGGTGCGGATCCACGTCGGAGCTGCCCGCCCGGGCGGTGTGACCGTGTGTGCGACGGCCGACGGGTAGGTGCCCGGCGTGGTCTTGAGATAGGTGCCCGTGCCGCTGGTGACGGTGTTCGCTCCAGACCAGGTGCCGCTGACCTGGTTGAGGGCGCCGGTGAACGCCACCCGCAGACCGCCGCCGCTGTAGGTGAGCCCGCCCGCCGCGCGCGCAGCGTTGAGGGTGGCAGTCACTGCCGCCGAGTAGGCATCGGCGTGGCTGACCGCCGCCGTCGAGAGAGATCCCTGCTGCCCGTGTGCGGTGGGTACAGGTCCGACAAGTGTGACGGCCGTGACCACGCAGACGGCCGAAGTTGCGGCACGGGGGAGAAGAGGCACCTGTGCGTCCTCCTCGCCCCGGTCGGCCCGGATCACCATTCATACCGCACGGGGGGCAGCGAGGGGAACCGTTGGCGGCAACTGGGTCACCGGCGGGGCACAGGCGAACCGATCGTGCCGTTGTAGGGAAGTGGATGTCACGTACAGACTCCACCAGGTCCGAATTCGCCGCGACACGCCGCGACACGCCGGGTGCTGAGCGGCCTTCGGGGATCGAGGAGTGCAGAAATGACATGGACCGGCGTCGCGCAGAGCCGTGAGCCGCAGCCTCGTGGCAATGCCTCACCTGCGGGGAACTTGGTTCGCCGCCGCGCTACCGTAGTTGTGAAGTTGCCGATGGTTGGGCTGAACTCGTGCGTGGGCTAAACGTCGCTGTGCGTTCGGGCGCTGGGATCGAGGGCTCAGCGGGTGGAGCGCAGCTAGCGGACGAGTCGTCAGGGTTGGAGGGCAAGGATGCTTGTGGGCGATCCAAGTAAGGCGGGCGCGAACAAGGTCAGGTTCGCGATCGGTGCGGTGTGCTTGCTGGCTATGTCTGCCTGTGGCGCGAACGCGGCAACCGGCCCGTCAGCATCTTCCACCGAATCGATGAAGCAAGCCCAAGGCCCGGCGCCGACCCCAAGCGTGGTGCCCAAGTCCTCGACGGAAAGCTCCCCACGCCCGACACTGGCCCCGGCGGCACCAGGCACTGTCCCGGCAACGGCCAGCAACCTCCCCGCGCCCTCCCGCGCGCTCGCCGCCGGGTCCGCGAATGATGTCATCTACGGAATCTCCCTGACAGTGAAAAACAGCACTGGCAGCCTGATAGCGGTGACTTTCATGTACGAAGGTGCCAAGGGCGGTCAGGCGCAGTGGACGTGGGTCAATCCGGGGCAGTCGACCAGCGCCAGCAACGCAACATCGTCCGGTCCGGATATCTGGAACAGCTATGCCTACATTCCAGGCAGCGGGAAGCAGATCAAGTTTGAGAGCAAGCTGGCCGGATTCACCGGCAACACCACTGTGACGGTGGGGGGTGAAGAAACCCAACTCGATCGGGGCCAGCAGGTCAGCAAGGCCGCTGATGGGCAGAACTACACGGTGAGTCGCGGAAAGAACGACATCATGTTGCCACCCGGCGAGTGGTACGACTTCCAACGCAGTGAGCGGCCCGACATGGGTCTCGCGTTCAACAACTGAGTATTCGCTGATGCCAGCGCTGCTAGTTTCGTTCCTGACGAGGTGATGGTCATGGCTAGCGACACCCACGTGGTGATCGAGATCACGAGAGGTCTGCTCCGAATCGGTGTGGCAGTCCTGCAGGACTTGGCGAGGCTGCTGCCAGCGCCTGACGAACCCGCATTCGGCGAGGTCCTCGAGCATCTCGCGGAGTTGATCGTCGAGCTTGATACGCAACCGGAGACGGTGCTTTCCGCGGCCGAGCATGAGCAACTGGAATCCCTGTTGATGAGGTTCGGACCCGGCGATCCATTCGATTCCAGGCCGTACCTGTCGCCAACGGATCTCAAGCCCGGGGACCTGGTTGTTCGGTGTGCTCCGGCATTGTCGTCGCAGTTGACCGAGCTGATGATCTGGTCGCGGTACACGCATGCCGGGCTGTACGTGGGCAATGGCGAAATCATCGATTCGACGTGGCAGTACGGCGTCCGAAGTCGCCGCCTCGCCGAACTCCTCGGGGAGTCCAACCGGGTGGGTGTTCTACGGGTGCCAGGACTTGCCGTGGTTCAGGTGCAAGCGGTGCACGCGTTCGCCGCATCCAAGGAATCCGCGGAGTACCACTTCGAGGGCGTCGCGACGCTGGGGACTCAGAAGCTGGCCGAGCTAACGAAGGAGCCAGCGCAGTCGTTGGGCCAGTTGCTCGACGAGTTGAGTAGGGCCGAATCCCTGCCAGCAGCTGCCACGGGAACTGGGAAATACGCCTGTTCCGAACTCGTCGCCGCCGCGTTCGAGTCGGTCAACATCACCCTGAGCCGCGCCAGTGGCTTCACCCCCGGTGACCTGCTGCGGTTGAGTCAAGCGGGGGTTCTGCTGCAACTAGGCAGGCTGCGGGTTCCGGCGACGAGCGCTGAATCCACCGGCTAGTGCTACGTCGGCGCCCCGATGCCTTGGCGCCCGCCCGGGCGGCAGAAAGGGGGAGTCGTTGGTGACAACTGGATCGGCTTCCTCGGCCCTGTGCGGACAGATTGTGGCGAATCTTCGCTGTCTTGTCTCAGAGCCGCTATCTCGCGTTATCGCGAGGTGAGGACTTTGCGCCGGCGACGCCGCTGAGGACCGCCTCGACCGCATCTAGGTAGGCGCGGCTCTATCGTCATAACTCCAAGCGGGGCGTCCCAGCTGGGCACGCTCCCAACTTGCTGCGCATTCTCTCGGTGCTCGACGTCGCACTGGTTCTCGCTGACTGACCTCGCAGTTCCATCGTTTCGGGCCCATGCGCTCAAGGGCGACCTTTCCGGTCCCTGGTCGATCTGGGTCAACGGCAACTGGCGGGTCACTTTCAGATTCATCGATGGCGACGTCCATTTTGTCGACCATCGGGACTACCAGTAGAAGGGTGACGACGATGATGAAGGGCCCAGTCCACCTCGGCGTAGTCATTCGGGAGGATGTACTCGCCGCGTTGGATCTCGGTGTCGGTGAGGCCGCCGACCGGTTGGGCATCTCCAGGGTGGCTGGCGATGCAGTCCGCCCATGACCTGGCGGCCGAGCGAGCTGCTGGCGTCCCCAAGGTGCGCAGGCTCGACACCGTCGCCTGACAGGTGCCTGGGCCGCTTGGTGGCGGTCCAGATGCGGCCGTTTCGGGACGGGGATGTCACGTACAGACTCCACGAAGTCCGGATTCCCCGCGACACGCCGCGACACGCCGTGTGCTGAGCGGTCTCCGAGGATCGAGGAGTGCAGAAATGACATGGACCAGCGCCGATCCCGATCGTCACCCTCTCCGATGCTGACAGGGTATGGACAACCGTTTCGATGCCAGCGACGGCGGCCCTCGCATCGCGCGGTCCCGAGTCGGGCGGTGCCGGGCGTCCTCGCAGCGCCGCCAGCCGCCGAGTTCTCCGTGTGCAAGTCGAATCCGAGTGGATTGGGTTGGCAGGCGGGAGAGGCCCTAGGTTGGTGGGTTGTCCCGCTCTACCCCCACCCAACGCGGCCTCACTCCACCTCGTAATGGATGGCTGGGTTGAGTATCAGCCGCTTCCAAAGCAGGGTTCGGTCGGCGAGGGTTAGTTCGCAGGCTGTGGCAGCCGAGTCCCATTCGGACTCAATGACATCGACCTGATGCGCGATGATTTCCCTCGCTTCCCGTGCAGTGAGGTGGAATACTTCGCTGGCCTCAACACAAAGCGCCATCCTGGAAGTTCGTCGCCCATCGCGAGTGATGGCCATCGCCTGTTCGGCCGTTTCACCGCTCCTCATCTGAGGGCTGAGGTCATAGGCTGGCGTCAGCGTCAACTGTTTCCCGTCCCAGAATGCGGCGTGGTTGCGTGCGTGGTCGTCGGTGTTGCTGATCGCGATGTTGAACGTGATGCGGGCGAACAACTCTCGCAAGGTTTCGGTGGGATCGGTGAAGCGCTGCCTAATGAGGTCCGCGAACTCGTGGTAGGTGGCGTACCGTCCGGTCATTTCGTCCAGCTCGAGCAGTGTCAGTGCCGAAACAACAATTCTTCGCTCGCCTGGGACTCCGGCAATCGATCCGGTTGTTCCAGGGCGGTCGAAACGCTCAACCAGCAGCACATCACGACCGACGCTCTTGATGAGCCTCGTGTTCGCAACATTCAAACCGACTCGCCGCGCCAACTCCATCGCGACGGCTTCGGCTTTGACTACGGGCCAGGTGTCTGACGTCACACTCAGTTTGGCGATCAACTCGCTCGGGTTGGCGCCATGCCCGGCCTGATGAAGGAGTACTTTCGGGCGAGCCCCACCGACTGAGGTTCCGTGTAAGAAGGCCTGTTGGAGGGCTGACGAGAGAGGTCGACCAGCGAGGAACTCCTCGGACGCCGCCTGCAGTTCGGTGAGCGATCCGCTGGTGGTTCGTGGCACGTAGCTGCTGGGACTCTCCTGGAAATCGAGCGCGCCAATCCGATCACTGCCGGATTCGAGCAGGTAGCTGAGCAGGGGTAGATCGCCTGTGTCCTCACTTGCAATGCTGGGGACAACGTGGCGGGCGAGAATGACGCGCTGACCCCAGGCATCTGGGGCGGCATCTCGAATGCAGCCCGCCACGCGCAGACCACGGAGAGGCCGAATGAAGCCAGGCTGCAGCGGCAACTCGGGTAGATAAAGCGGCAGCCGTGCCGGACGAGCTAGGTAACTCTGAGCGTAGTTGAACGCAAGCAATTCACCGTCTTGGGTAAGCACCCCGGCGACCACCGGCACGGTCTCGCCCGGTAACCAAACCCAAACAAATGCGCGCTCCGGACGCCCGCCAACTGGCATCAGAAGTCATCCTGGAGTTCGACGTCACTCCGAGCCCGTACTCGAGAGGGCAACACGGCGAGCCTGTCCTGACCACGCCGAATGAGAGCCGGCATCTCGGTTGCTGGCGCGCCGAACAACTCGACTCCCACGAGCTCGGCAATTTCGAACACGGTGCCGATGGCGACTCGGGGGTTTCCGTGTTCCGCGTTTTGTAGCGTCGACCGCGAGACGCCTGCGCGCTCAGCCAACTCCAGTTGACTCCACCGGCGTGCGCGTCGTGCGCGCGCTATCTCAAGTCCGAGCACGCGAACCGCAGCCTGGGAACGAGGTGAAGGAGAATGCGCCCTTCTCATCAGAACGACCTCCAATGCCTAGTCTATAACGCATTAAAATTGTAAAGCAGGATGTACTAGTCATAGTATCCATGTTGTAGCTGCGGAGCGGAGCAGAGTGTGCGACCGCTGCGACCGCTGCGACCGCTGCGACCGCTGGTCGCGGGGTCACTACGGCAACAGGTGGGGGACGTTGGCGGATAACTGTCGGCGCCGTCTTAAGTCGATCAAGGCGTGGCACAAGGGTCTACTGCTTGACAAGCCCACTACGCGCGCCCACTGCTACGGGCTCATGAGAACCATCATGCAGACGGCATGGCGCGATGAGTTGGTCACCAGCAATCCGTGCCAGATCAAGGGCGCCGGAAGTGTCAAGCGGCAGTCCAGCACGGAGATCCCGACTGCTGTGCAGGTACACCAGCTGGCCGATCAGATGGGCGTGGTGAACAAGGGCACGAAGGACAAGCCGAGGTACGTCCCGCTGGCCGGTGGCAAGTACATGGTGATGACCCTTGTAGCGGCATGGTGCGGCTTGAGGTTCGGCGAGACCACGGAACGACGCGTCAAGGATGTGGTGATGCTCGACGGAATCCCGGTCGCGATCAAGGTGCGCAGGGGAGTCGTCATCGGTGGCAAGTTCATCGTGCAGAGCACGAAGTCCGGCGCCGGTGTTCGCGATGTCTCGATTCCGCCGCACATTCGCCCGGACCTCGCGGACTATCTCGAAGGTCTCGGAGACTATGAGGAGACCCTGCTGTTCCCGGGCTCCCGCAACGGCGAACACATGGCCCCCAGCAGCCTCTGAAACCGTTCTACCGGGCCCGCGAAGCCGTTGGGCTACCGACGCCGCGGTGGTGGCTCGGTCATTCGACGGTCTCCGCTGCTATGCGAAACCAGCACGCTGCCAGCAGCCGGGATGCTGAGATTGCTGACGCGATGAGCAACGTGATTCCGTTGCAGCGCAGCAAGGGCGCCTGAGTACCTACACTACGAACGACGGTCGGCAACGTGCAGCAAGATCCGGCCAGATTAAGGAAGGCTGCCGCGGCGACTTCGGTGGCCTAGGCGGAGGCTAGTCCGTGGATTTCGGCACCCCGCAGCCCGAGTAGCGACAAGTCCGGGTCGCCATCCATCGCCGCGACCATGTCCACGATCGCTCCCATCTGGCAGTCCGGGCCGACCTGCACGGACTGCTCGTCAGGCGTGTGACGGAAGTCCAGCCGGGCTACCAGCTGGTGTTCCGTATCGATCGCGACAACGGGCATCCCGCCCAGATCGGGGTGTGACTCCTGAGCCTCGGCGAGCGTCGTGCTCGCCAGGACGCACAGCACCGCAGGACCAGGGGTAGGGCCAAGGACGCCGAGTGCCCGGAGCGCGTCACGGCCTCCCACGTCGGCCATGAGCACGCCGAAGGCACGTCCCGCTGCTCGCAAGCTTTGATCGGTCATGCTCGTCTCCCTTCGGCCGGTCGGATCAGAGACCGTAATGACCATGTAGGCGATCAGGTGTCTGTCGTACCAGAGGTCGGTGCGAATGGAGTTGTTGCCCGACATTGCCGCGATCGTCTCTGAGATCAATTGGTCCCGGTTGTCCTGGTACTCCACCGGGATCATGACTTGATTCTACCGACGACCTCCGACACCCGGACATGACGAAACGCCCCCGCCATCACCGGATGGTGAGAGCGGGGGCGTTGCCGACGCAGGTACGACAGATAGTGGTCATGCGTCGCATCGTCCACACGTTGCATGAGTGAGTGCGAAATCTTGTCCCAATTCACTGAAAGTGTCACTGTTGATCCCTGAACTAGTGACAACAGCAAATCCGGGGTACTGGTGGGCGATACTGGGTTCGAACCAGTGACCTCTTCGGTGTGAACGAAGCGCGC
>CAZJNU010000017.1:0-37685 GCA_964547485.1 uncultured Actinomycetes bacterium | reverse complement strand
GGCCGGCATCTGCTGGGGGGTGCTGTAGATGTGGGCGTCGTCCTGGGTGAAGCCGCGGGCGCGGGTGAGACCGTGAACGACGCCGGACTTCTCATAGCGATAGACAGTGCCGAACTCGAACAACCGCATCGGCAACTCACGATAGGAGCGTCCCCTGGCCCGGTAGATCAGGTTGTGCATCGGGCAGTTCATCGGCTTGAGGTAGTAGTCGGTGCCAGGTTTGCGCACGATGTCGTGAGCGTCGCGCTCCTCGTCCAGGTGCATTGGCGGGTACATGCCGTCGCGGTACCAGTCGAGGTGTCCGGAGGTCTCGAACAGTCCCCCTTTGGTGATGTGCGGGGAGTAGACGAACTCGTAGCCGGCCTCCTCGTGACGTCTGCGTGAGTAGTCCTCCATCTCGCGCCGGACGGTTCCGCCCTTGGGATGGAAGACCGCCAGGCCGCTGCCGATCTCCTCCGGGATCGAGAAAAGGTCGAGCTCCGCGCCCAACTTGCGGTGGTCTCGCTTGGCCGCCTCCTCCAGGAACGTCAGATACGACCGCATCGCTTCTTTGTCCGGCCACGCGGTGCCGTAGATGCGTTGGAGTTGCGGATTGCGCTCATCGGATAGCCAGTAGACAGCCGCGGTGCGCATCAGTTTGAAGGCGTTCGCGGGGATGTGCCTGGTGGTGGGGACGTGCGGACCGCGGCAGAGGTCGGTCCAAACGGTCTGGTCGCGGCGGTCGACGTTGTCGTACATCGTCAACTGGGTTCCGCCGACCTCCATCACGTCCGGATCGTTGCCGCCCTTCTTCGCGATCAGCTGCAACTTGTAGGGCTGGAACTCGAGTTCGGTCTGCGCCTCGTCGTCGGTCACGACCCGGCGGCAGAACCGCTGCCCCGACTTGATGATCGCGGTCATCCGCTTCTCCAGCACCGCGAGATCTTCGGGCGTGAAGGGGCGCTCGACGCCGAAGTCGTAGTAGAAGCCATTGTCCACGGGCGGGCCGATGCCGAGCTTGGCGTCTGGGTTGATCTCCTGAACTGCTTGGGCGAGGACGTGTGCGCAGGAGTGCCGCAGGACTGCCAACCCGTCCGGGTCGGCGGCAGTGACGCCTTGGATCACGTCGCCCTCGGTCAGCCGGTGATCCAGATCAACCAGTTCGCCGTTGACTCGGGCGACGATCACGGCCCGGTCAGCGGCGAAGAGGGTCGCGGCCGTCGACCCGTCCTCGACTTCGCTGGGTTGCCGTTCCGGTCCGACGAGGACTTTGATGGACACTGTCTCCCCTGGGTCTGTTGGCGGCGTCCCCGGGCCTCGCTCGGGGACCTGGCCAGCCTATCCTGCCGCGCGGTTGGGCCCTCCGACGTCGGTTGGTGTGACTCGGGCCGCGGAAGTCGCTCGCATATCATGGCGGGTGCATCAAACGGGGCGTCTCAGTCGGACCGTTGACCGCGCAGACTGCGCCGCCACAGCACCACCTGCGCTGCGTACCGCGCGAAGGCAGCCACCACGACGAGCAGGCCGAACCACCAGCCACCGATCGAGGTGAATGGCGCTCCCCTGGGTCCCAGCCCAACGTCTTGCACAAGCACCGCTTCCCGGCTTTGCGCTTCGGAGAAGCCCACCTTCTCCAGCGGCCTACCGTCGGCGGCCACGATGGCCGAGTCGTAGCCGGTCTCAGCCTTGACCAGCGGCACGCGGTTCTCCACGGCGCGGAACACCAATGACTGCCAGCGCAATTGGGCGATGCTGCCCCAGTCGCTGGACGGAATCGCGAGGATTTGCGCTCCGTTGCGAACCGACAATCGTGGCGAGTCATTCGGGAAGTCATGGTCGAAGCAGATGATCACGCCCAACTCACCGAAGGGCGTCTCGAATGTGGGGTTTGTGGTGGGGGTCTGAAATGCCTCGAGGGCGGCGATGACGGGATGTGCCTTGTACGTCCGGCCCTGCATCCTCCCGTCCGGACCCCAGACGGCCGCCATGTTTGGCGACTCGGGCTCTGGCCAGTCGGCGAGATACCCGGAGACGAGGGTGATCTGCAATTCGGCAGCGAGGGAAGAGATCCACTGACCGCGCGGTTCGGAGGGGTCGTAGTTGAGGACTGCTTCGGGCCACACGACCAGCGCCGCACCGGCGGCGGCCGCTTGCCTGGTCAAGCGTTCCAGTTGGACTTGTTGCTTGGCCTGACGCGCGAGTTCCTGTTCGGCGGTCGGTCGCTCCTCATTCGGCAGGTAAATCGCCTTGGCCTGGAGTCCGGACGTTGGCTGGATCGCGGCGACCCGCACCTTGGGGGCCACTGCCAACGAGCCCTCGACGTGCCGTGCAATCAGGAGGCTGGACACGATCCAGCCAAAGCAAAGACACAGGACGGTCACACTCGCCACCACAGCTGTGCGGTGGGGTACCGCTGATCGACGTTCCCTGGTTGCAGACTGGCTGACACCGTCGACGGGCGGCGCGGGTCGACGAAGATCCCACCAGCGCAGCGCCCAAAGCGCGACCGATGCATTGACGAGCAGGATCAGAAGGGTCAACGCCGGTGTACTCACGATGCTGACCGCTTGAATCAAGTCGGGTGCGTAGGCAAGCCGGTAGGCGAGCCAGCCGTTGGACCCGAAGAGTAGATTGTCTTCGACCAGTAGATCCAGCGCCACCCACCAAAGGGGCAGCTGGAGGAGGAACCACCGGTAGCCGGTCCGCTCTGAGAACCCGACATCCAGGGACGCGATCAGGCCGTAGCCGACGGCGAACAGCACGGCACCGGCGAATAGGACGGGCCAGTACTGCAGCAAAAGATCCTTGGACGTGAGCCAAAGCGCGCCCCAGTAGCCCAATGCGGAAATAGCGACGGGAACTCCCGTCCAGCGTCGTGGCATCAGGCGGTACTGAGCGACGTACATCGGCACGAAGGCGATCAGCACCAGTGGGAAGATCCCGCCGTACTGGGGAAAACTGAGGATCAGCAAGACAGCGCTGAGGACTCCGAGACCGAGACCGAGTGCCAGTCGACGCGGGCCGCGCTCCTGGACGGGTTCGGGCGGGGGCGGACTGGTGGAGTCGATATCTTCGGACATGGGCACTCCTCACCGAACCGCCGCATTCCCACTCACAGCCACTTTATCGCAGCCTCCAACCCGGGCCCACTATTGCAGCGTCCCGCCTGGGCCCGCCCATTGCAGCATCCGGCCTGGGCCCGCCTGACGGCTCTGCCCAAGCCCGCGTCGAGCTATCCCCCGAGGACTTAGCCGCCGAGTAGAGTGCGGGCGTGACGACGGTTTCCACGCGGGTGTCCAAGCCCTGTTTCACTCACGAGGAACTAGGTAAGCACGCCAGGATCGCCGCAAGTAGGTCGAATTGCGCTTCGATTGCGCAGTTCGGCCCAACTTCGACGTCTATGAATCAGGATCCCGATTTGTCTCCGATTGTCGGACGGGGCCTGTCGGAGGGCCAGGTGAGTCAGGAAGAGCTCCCGCGGATGTACATGATGTCGTCGGAGCAAACGCTGAAACCTGTTGTACCGCAGCAGGTTTCACACAAACTCGTTGCCCCGACAACTCGTCCGAGGGTGGCCATGTAAAGTGATAGGTCGGGGCGATTGGCGCAGTGGTAGCAAGATCCTAGGTTGCGTATCCCGCCAGAGTATTCTCGGTAGAATCGCGAACAAAGCCGCAGGTCAGAGCAGGTTTCGCCGCCCAACAATCACTCAGTTTGGGCGGGCTTGTGAACAGCGGGTGAGACCCCGATTTGTCCCCGATTTGCATCTTGATTCTTACCCTGCGTCCAGGCCCTCGCCACTCCCCCAGCAGGTCCTACGAGCATACCTTACTGCCGTCCAACCTGGCCTAGGTGATGTTGCGGCAGAGTCGCCTGCGCGGAGGGCGGCTTTCGTGGCCCACCGCGCACCGTCACCACAGTGGCAAAGAAACCCGCGCCTGTGAGCGCCGACCAGTCCCCTGCCCCTTCGACCCGTCCCGAC
Organism: uncultured Actinomycetes bacterium; assembly: GCA_964547485.1. Lineage (GTDB taxonomy): Bacteria > Actinomycetota > Actinomycetes > S36-B12 > UBA10799 > JACJWR01. The sequence goes on along the minus strand of CAZJNU010000017.1, from coordinate 33,724 downwards.
CCTGACGGCGACCCGTCTTCTTCACCGAATGAGAGGAAGGCTCCCGAGCACAAGCGCACGTCGGCCTCGACCCCTCGAGCGCCATTTCGACCACGGCGCTTCTCGGTGCGCCACCCGAAAGCCGGCACAACGAGGACACGTGACGGTCGTGAGGTGAGGTGCTGGGATGTCGTCTTTGCGGTTGACGGTCAACGTGGCTTCCGCCGCTTCACAGCCCCGAAGGAAAAGGCGTATGACGCCACCCTCTACATGCAGTCGTTGCAGCATGGCTGGGCGGACCCGAGAGCAAAGTTCGACCCCGTGTCAAAGATGTTCTACCGCCCCGAAGACCTCCCGGGCGCCGAGACGGGACACGTCTCCGTCGCGACGTGGACGATGGACTGGTGGACCAGCAGGGTGCCTGCCTGGGCGCCAGCTACCCGCAAACGACAGTCGACGATGATGTATCGCGTCGCGGTCAGCCTGCTACGGCCCGGCGCACCGGACATGCCAACAGACATCGACAGGCAGATCTATCGGGCATTCACCGTTACCGCCGCCGCCTACCCGCAGGCGGCCGCCGACTGGCTATCAGAATGGTCAATGCCGCTGCGGGACGTGAAAGCCGTCCACCTTCAGAACATGCTGGAGTCCTACCGGAAGAAGCTCGACGGCACACAAATCAGCCCGAAATCGGAGAAGCGCTTCGTTGACGCCGTCGCACCCATGTGGGAGCAGGCGTTGGCGTTGGAGGTGGTGGACCGTAACCCGTGGAAAGGTGTGCAGCGTCTGCGCATCTCGCGCACCCGCGGCGGGGTGCATCGCGACGACGACATCCGCCCGGTCAACGTCGACATTGTTCTGTCACAGACACAAGTTGCCGAGCTCGCTGATCACTGTGCGGCGTTGCGTACTGGCTTCGGGGTGTATCGGGCACTCGTTCACATGATGGGCAACGGCGGGGTGCGACCAGGTGAAGCGCTCGGTTTGCGTGTCGGAGACGTGTCCTTCTTCACCGGACCGGGCGGCAAAGAGTTTGCCCGCGTCAAAGTGACCCGTACTGCGGTGTCGGTGTCCAAGAGTTGGCTGACACCAGACGACGACCCGGAGTTTGGTCCGCTGAAAGGTTTGGGCTCGAAGGATTTCCGCATCACCATGCTGGCGCCCGCATCAGCGAAAGTGATGCGGCGCCATCTACGCGAGCACCGTGCGTTCGCCGGTCCGGACGAGCCGCTGTTTCTCAACCACCACGGTAAGAAGATCTGGTGGCAAAACTTCGGCCGGGACGTCTGGGATAACGCGCGCAGAAACTTGTACGCCGGAACAGCGCTGGAGAACCTGAACCGCCACGACTTGCGTCATGCGGCATGTTCCGCATGGTTGAACGCCGACGTTCCGCTGAGCACGGCGTGTGCCTGGTCGGGGCACGCAACCCTGTCGGTGTTCCTCAACGTGTACCAGGGTGTCATGCGAGGCGATGAGGACCTGTCGCTGTCCAGACTCTTGTCCTACGAGAACAGAGAAACCGCTTAACGGCTGATTCGGCACAAGGTCCACGATTGGACTGTCGCCACCCTGGACTGCGCCACAGAGACGTCCGGGCGGCGGCCTTGGCACACCACCGGGAGTCGCCGGAATTGTCACCGGCGCCGAACGGCAACACCCCGAGATTCCCCATGGCGTCGGCGTCGACTCGGGAGTACCAGCGCGAGGCTGAGGTCGCCGACCTGACCCAGGCGTTGGGTGAGGCGGCAGTAAAGATCCGGGTATGGAAGAAGTCCGCGGAGGGGCCGGCTGAGCCCTTCGAGGACCTCGAGGTGATCCGCACCGAGGAACGCCGGGATCTGGCCAGGGACCGCAAAGCGGCGTTCGCGGAGCCTCCGACCGGCCCGAACCAGGTGTGGCAGCCGGACTTCACCGATTTCGAAACGGTCGCCGGGGGCACCTGGCAGGTCGCCGGTTGCCGGGATTAGTGGTCAAAATACGAGTTCGACTACCACCTGTCGCCGACCGCGAATCAGCACGACGCGATCGCCGCTGTCAAGGCCGCGATCGTCGAGTCACAAGGGATGCTTGGCACCACCCTGCTGGAGCAGTCCACAGATAAGACCACCGGTGAAATCATCCTCCTCCTGACGATCGTGACCGACTACGGTGGGCCGTTTCGGTCGTTCCGGTTCCAGGGGTTCATCGCGACCCACCCCGAGCTCACACATGCGCGGACCCGGGTGCGCAGCCCAGTCCAGAACGGCTCCCGGGAGCGCGGTTTCGGCACCCTGAAACACGAGAAGTTGTACTGCGAACAGATCGACGACGCCCTCGACCTGCAACGCCACAGCGCGGACTACCGCCTCGACTACAACACCGTCCGCCCTCACGAAGCCATCGCCTGGAACCGGCCCATCCAGGTCCACCTCGGACACGCCAACCCGGTAATCCCCTCAAATCACACCGATGAAATCCTGCCAACTCCTTGAGACGGGACAGTCCGTAGACGGGCCGAATTGGTCACCATCGCGGAAGTTTCGGCCGCCCTGCAGGTGTGCGCATGAGCGTCCCCGCGGGCAGCGCCGCCGACATCGCCGCGCTGCTGGGCGAGGCGGCGGCCGCACGGGGCATCAGCCTGTCCGACCTCATCGCCGCCCAGTCGGACTCGACCACCGTCGCCGACTACATCGCGACGGTGCTGCCCACGGCGACACCTGTGCAGAAGCACACCTACTCCCCCTATCAGCCCCATGTTCAGCGCCGCCTACGGGTCACGTGTGCTGGCGTCATTCACCGTGACCGATGTGACCGCGTTCACCCAGGCGGTGCAGGAGCGTGCGGTGGCCACCCGAGGGGAACGGCGCAACGCCCGCGGTGGAAGGAGCGCCCGGGAGAACAGCATCGCCGGCCTGCGGTGGCTGTTCTCTCGCGCGTTGGGCGACCGGATTGTGGAGGACAGCCCGGCGCTGGCCGTAGCCCAGCCAAGCCGGCCGCGTCAGACCCGCCACGGCCTGAGCGCCGAGCAACTGTGGGCACTGTTCGCCGCAACGCGCAGCGGAGGCAACGACCCGGCGCTGGACAGCCTCATCGTTCGGTTCATGGTCGAATCCGGCGCTCGCGATGAAGGCATGCTCGGGTTGCGGCTGCGCGACCTGGACCGCGACCGCGCCACCGTGCTGCTGCGGGAGAAGAACGACAAGGACGGCCGCGACCAGCCGGTCAGCCCCGGGCTGCTCGCGGCGTTGGCGGCCTTCGCCCGTTCCCGTGGCGCCGCCCGGCCCGGCGAGGCGGTGTTCCGGTACCAGCCGAAGAAGGACGCCCGGGTAGGCCGACCGCTGACCGGGCGGCGGCTAGACACCCTGACCAACAGGTGGCACACCGAGTTGGAGTTCGCCTCCCGGCTCGGGGTGACGCCGCATTCGCTGCGCCACACCGCCATCGGGATAGTCGAAAGCGTCGCCGGATGCGCCGTGGCACGGCAATTCGCCCGGCACCATTCCAACCGGGAAGTGACGGACTTGCGTCCCAGATCCTGCGACTGCGAGACCAGCGCACCGAGATCGCCAAGGACGTGGAGAAGGTCCTCGATGCCCACCCTCTTGCCCGGGTCTTGACGTCCATGCCAGGAGTCGGCGTCAAGATCGCAGCGAGGCTCCTGGCCGAGATCGGTGGCGACGTCTCCGCGTTCCCCACCGCCGCGCACCTCGCGGCATACGCCGGCCTCGCCCCAGTCACCAAGCGCTCCGGAACCTCGATCCGCGGGGAGCACGTCAACCGCGGCGGCAACAAGCGACTCAAGAAACGCCCTGTTCATGGCCGCGTTCACCTCGCTGCGCGCCGACCCCGCAAGTCGGGCCTACTACGACCGCAAGCGAGCTGAGGGCAAGAAGCACAACGCCGCCCTCATCTGCCTGGCCCGCCGCAAGACCGACGTCCTGTTCGCGTTCGCCATCACCTTCGCCGACCGCATGCCAGCGGCGGAGACCAACTAACAATGAACGCCACTCACACCGTTGGCCGGACAGACCCCGGGCCCGCGTCTGATACGCGTGGCGGCCGGGTGATAGTAGAAAGTGCATGGGACTGCCCCGCGAGGAAGGGGCCGTCGACTCCTGACGGACCGCTCCTACGATGGTGGGGGTCAGCCGCTGAAGTCGGCGCCGGAACCCTCACCTCGAACTCTGCCGCAGTCGACGCCGGCTGACGCAACGCCGACCGTCACCCGGTTCGACTATCGTCGTGTGCGGAGAGTGTTAGCCGGCGGGTGGTTGGAGGGGGTCATGGCGAAGTTTTGTTCCGAGTGCGGTGCGTCGCTGACCGGGTCGGGGAGGTTCTGCCCCGAATGTGGCTTCGCGACTGGTAGCGCGCTCGTGGCGGCTGTCAGCCCTGCCCAAGTCGTTCCGCCACCCGCGGAGGCGGAGGTCACGACGGATCCCAATGCTGAGGTGTGGAGGAGAGCCACCTCCGCCAGCCAAATGGAGCGCGTCGCCCTCGCAGGAGACAGGTCGACACCTGCCGATGTACTGCGGAAGTTGGCGGACGACCCCGACGACTTCGTACGCAGGAGCTCGGCAGGGAACCCGTCTCTACCGATCGACGTGCTGCCGCAACTGGCCGCCGACCCCGCCGACTTCGTCCGCGTGAGCGTGGCAGGTAACCCGTCGACACCGCCTGACGTGCTGCGTGGACTGGCCGCCGACCACTACACAGGGGTCCGCGAATCAGTGGCGTATCACGGTTCGACACCGGCTGACCTACTACGGAAGTTGGCCGCCGACCCCCTCTCCGACGTCCGCGTGAGCGTGGCACGCAACCAGTCGACACCGCCTGACGTGCTGCGTGGACTGGCCGCCGACCACTACACAAGGGTCCGCGAATCAGTGGCGGGTAACGGTTCGACACCGGCTGACCTACACCGGAAGTTGGCCGCCGACCCCGTCTCCGACGTCCGCGTGAGTGTGGCAGTTAACCTGTCGACACCACCTGACGTGCTGCGAAGACTAGCCACCGACGACAACTGGCTGGTCCGCGCGTTCGTCGCGCGCAACGAGTCGACTCCGGCCGACCTGCTTCCGCAATTGGCCGCTGACCCCGACGAAGACGTCCAATTAGCCGCCAGGGTGGCGATGGATCCGGAGTTGGAGGATTCGCAGGATTGACGTCTTGCTTGTGGTGGCCGGCGGACCCTGTCCGAGGGTTGTCCGCGTTTCCTAGATGACATCGCGATGCCTATGACCCGACAGATGTCTACTCCAAGACCTGGTAGCGCAACGTCGGCTGCCTGGGCGGTGTCATCGCCCTGGTCGTACTGCTGCTCTTACTCGCCTTCATCGTCTCCATCGCTAGCTGACCACGCCGCTGCGCTCACACCACTGAACCGGCGGGGACGCCCTCGTTAGGCAGCCCGGCGAGACCACAGCGAACGCTGCCGCCGTCGACGCCGGCTAACAGAGCGTCGACCGTCACCCGGTTCGACTATCGTCGTGTGCGGAGAGTGTTAGCCGGCGGGTGGTTGGAGGGGGTCATGGCGAAGTTTTGTTCCGAGTGCGGTGCGTCGCTGACCGGGTCGGGGAGGTTCTGCCCCGAATGTGGCGCCGCGACTGGCAACTCGTCCGCGGCGACGGGCAGTCTTGCCCCAGACCCTCCGCCACCCGCGGAGGCGGAGGTAACGACGGATCCGAATGATGAGGTGTGGCTGAGAGCCACCTCCAACTTCAGACCTTATCGCTACGCCGTCGCACGAGACAGTTCGACACCTGCCGATGTACTGCGGCAGATGGCGACCGACCCGGACAAGTCCGTTCGCGCATATGTGACACGCAACCCGTCGACACCTGTCGACCTACTTCGGCAACTGGCCGCCGACCCAGACAAGAACATCCGCTCAGACGTGGCGTATAACACGTCGACACCGGCCGACCTGCTAACGCAACTGGCCGATGACCCGGAAATGTCCGTTCGCGGACGTGTGGCACGCAACCCGTCGACACCTGTCGACACACTACGGAAACTGTCCGCGGATCCGGACATAGGCATCCGCTCAGCCCAGGCGCAGAACCCGTCCATGCCTCCCGACCTGCTACGGAAGCTGGCCGCCGACCCTGACAGCCAAGTCCGGTATAGCGTCGTCTGCAACGAGTCGACACCGGCCGACGTCCTGCGACAGATAGCTGCCAGCCCAGACGCAAGCGTCCGCCGAAAGGCCGCCCGTAACCCGTCACTGCCAGCCGATGCGCTGCGGAAACTGGCCGCCGACCCCGAAAAGGAGGTCCGCCATGACGTGGCTCGCAATCCGTCGATGCCCATCGACGTGCTTCGGCAACTGGCCGCCGACCCCAGTTGGTACATCCGCTCCGGGGCTGCGCATAACCTGTCGATGCCGTCGGACCTACTGCGGCGGTTGGCCGCCGACCCTGACAGGTATGTCTTCGAGGGCGCGGCCTGGAACCAGTCGACACCGCCCGATGTACTGCGAAGGCTAGCCATCCACGACAACTGGGCGGTCCGCAAGAACGTCGCGTTCAACGAGTCGACTCCGGCCGATCTGCTACCGCAACTGGCCGCTGACCCCGACGAAGACATCCAATCATCCGCCAGGAGGGCTATGGAAAGGTCGACGGAAAGCTGACGTGTCGCCGCTGGTGGCCGACGGGCTCTGTGCGAAGGGTATGCGCGCCTCCAGCGTGACACCGTAGCGTCTCGTGGCACTACCGATACCTAACCCAAGCCCTAGCTAGGTCATGCCCGCTGGCTCGACCGCCACAGCGACAGGGATGCTGTTCAGCTGCTCGCCAAGGCAATAGCCGAACGTGAGGTATTGCGGGGCATCGTTGAGGCTGACGCCGGCCGATGGCGCGAACACATCGCCCAACGGTCACTCGACCGCCAAATCGCGTCGGAGTTGGCAGCGTTGGGTTTGGATCCGCAAGCCCGGAAGGCGCTGGCGCCGGCGGCTCCGGCGATCGTCGGAACGTTGGCCGAACTCCGCGCTGCGAGGTCGGTCGAAGGGAACTGACCCGCAGGCGGTCGGTCTCCGGGTCGACTATCGTCGTGTGCGGAAAGTGTTCGCCGGGCGGACGGTTGGAGAGGTGATGGCGAAGTTCTGTTCCGAGTGCGGTGCGGCACTGACCGGGTCCGGAAGGTTCTGCCCCGAATGCGGAGCCGCAACCGGCAACGCGTCCAACGAGGCTGGCGGCCACGCCAACGTTGCTCCGGCACCGGCACCGGTGGAGGCCGTGACAGATCCCGATGACGAAGTGTGGCGGAAGGCCGCCTCTGACGATTGGTCTCGCCGTGAGGCTGTGGCGGCGAACCCGTCGACACCTGCAGACGTGCTTCGACACCTGGCCGCCGAAGAAGACGACAGCTTCGTCCTCGTTAGCTTGGCGTCGAACCCGTCGACACCCGTGGATGTGCTTCGGCAGATCGCCACCGACCCCGACAGTGATATCCGCAGCATCGTGGGGGGGAACCCGTCGACACCTGTCGACGTGCTCCGGCAGTTGGTCACCGACCCCAACAGTGACTTGGAGATCCGCTGTCGCGTGGCGGAGAACCCGTCGACACCTGTCGACGTGCTGCGGCAGTTGGCCACCGACCCAGACGATTACGTCCGCCTTACTGTGGCGAAGATCCCGTCGATACCTGACGACGTGATACGGCAGTTAGCCACCGACCCAGACTGGGGTCTCCGCACTCACGTGGCGGGGAACCCGTCGACACCTGTCGACGTGCTGCGGCAGTTAGCCACCGACCCAGACACAAGCGTCCGCGGCAGTGCGGCGAAGAACCCATCGCTACCGACCGACGTCCTGCGAAAGCTGGCCGCCGAACCCAACTGGTCCGTCCCCACAGACGCGGCAATGAACGAGTCGGCACCGCCCGATGTGCTGCGAAGACTGGCCACCCACGACTATTCAAGAGTCCGCCAGAACGTCGCACTCAACCCGTCGACACCGGCCGATCTGCTACCCCAACTGGCCGCTGACCCCGACCAGGACGTCCGAGGGTCAGTGGCGAAGAACCCGTCGACACCCGCCGACCTGCTGCGGCACTTGGCCGCAGACTCCGACAGTCGAGTCCAAGAGTGCGCCAGGTCGGCTATGCAACGGTCGACGGATGGCTGACGCGTTGCCATAGGTGGCCGACGGGCCTCCTTCGAGGGTGCCCGCGATTCCAGCATGGCACCGTAACGTCTCATGGCTCAACGAATACCTACCCGAGCCCTCACAACTCGCCACCGAACATGACTGCAGGGTCCGCTGCAGCTTGGCCAAGCACCCGTCCACACCGAGGTGCCGTGCGGTGGGCACCGACACGACCCGGGACACCCGTGCCCCAGGGATAGTGAACCTAGCAAAGTCGACAGATGAGTTGCCGGTGCTGCTGGCGACACTCAGCCGTAGGGGCAACTCACATGAGCATACCTAGACCAAGTGGGCCCGTCGAAGGTCTCAACCCACTGCCGAGTCGGCAGGGACGGCTTGGTGTTGCGCTCATGGACACGGGTAACGGGCCGCTTCATGCAGTCCCACGCCCGGCCTGCCCCGGTCACCTGACAGTGCCGACACGGCGATCACGCTGGCTCCGTCTGAGTTGCGAGGCCGAGATGGCCTGAGGCGGGTACGTGCTGCTCCACTCCGCCACCCTCGCCGGAGTTGAGTGACACTGGGCGATGGTGGGCGAGCATCAACCGCCGTGCGTCGCTCTTGGGTGCCTCACTGGCCGCGCCCCGTCTGAGTGGCTTCGGCCCACGAACGCAGAGGCATACGCCAATCCGGTAGCCGAACCATGATGCGCCGACCGACGTCGCCGTCCCAGTCCGTGGCGAGTCCGACCTGGGCGAACACGGCAATTACCTCGGCGGCGACAGCAGCTGCGCCAACGTCGCCCGACTTCCCGTCCGCCTCGTCGTCGCCAACACCGAAACTCAGATAGATGTGATCGCTGCTCGTGCCAAGGTCCTCGGTGTCCTGCGAGTGGAATCCGACCCATGCCCGCGGACAAGACCCCAGCAGTTTGAGGCGGTCGATTTCCGGGAAGACCTCGCCGCCCAGGCACGTGCCGCAGTCCCCCCAACGTTCAGCCACCAGGTAGCCGCGCCCCCGCAAAGTGGCCAACGCCGCCTGCAGCCGGTCAAAGTCGCTGGGCGTCGACCACGAAGCCTGCTCAACCAACCGATACTCCCACGCCTGGCGGACCATTTCCCAGCGAGTCGCCACCGGTGGAGCATCATCGTCATCGTCGCCCCAACACCATGCCACGATCCCGTCCGGCGCCGAGTAGCCCTCCACGATGCATGGCCACAGGTAGTCGTTGTCGTCGATCTGCGCCGGTCGGTCCGGTGGAGCAACCTGTTCAATGGCAGCCACCGGAACGGTGCGGCCTTGGGGTGAGCCGGTGTCCGACCCGCAGCCAGGGCAGAAGCGAGCATTGGCCGGCAAGGCTTCACCGCAGGCGCACACCAGGGGCTGGCCCGATTTGGCACCGCACTCGGAGCAGAACGCACCCGACCCGATGAGCCTGGCACCGCATTCGGAGCAGAACTTCGCCATATCCTCAGCCTCCACCCAGCCGTCACACTCCCCCCGCACCGATCGTGCCACGCCCAGTGCCGCCAACCCCCGATCTGGACTCTTGACCCCTGAAACGTCGACACGCAGGGCGCATGGCGGCCTGCAACCCGCGGGCTAGGTGCCTCTTGAGGCAGCGGATGATCTCGGAGTTGGGCTTGCCCTCGGGTGTGCGTTGGGCCACGTAGGCCTTGGTTGGTACAGGTAGCGCAGAGCCGAGTGTAGCTCGGCGACCCTGCCCTTAGCCGAGAGCCGGGGCGTGTACGGCGGTCAGAAGCGCCAGGGCGCTCCTGAGACGATCACCCGGTTCCCCAACTCTAGAATCCGAGTGCCACATGGTGCCGGGCGCGCGCTTCACCAACCGCCCCGACTTGGTTTGCGAGCACCAATGAGACACACCTACACCACCACCACCACTCGGGACCGAAGACGAAGCACGCAGGAGCGCTGGCGGCGCTAGAACGACGGGTTCCTGTCGCCCGTGGACCGTGAACCGGCGCTGCTGCTCCGCGAATCGCTCGATGAAGGCACCCGGTTGCTAGCCACCGTCGCTGATGATGACGCCGACGGGCGCTTCCGGATCGCGCTGTGGGCGCTGAACACGGAACTCGCGACGCTGCTACCCGCTCAGGCCCGCGGGCTCCTTAGTCCGAAGGTGCCCGGCCGCCTGGCCGAGTTGCGCGCGGCGCGCAGGCCACGGATCGGCGCCGCGGCAAGCTGGCGGACTCGGGACTCCGTTGTCCATTCGTCGGGCAGGTTGAGCACTCTTGGCCACTGCGGTAGCGTCAGTTGGGAGTGGGTACGTCTGGGAGGGGCTGGGCAGTTATGGCCAGATTCTGCACTGCCTGTGGTGCGCCTGTGTTGGGCGACTGGAGGTTCTGCAGCGAGTGTGGCTCAGCCATCATCGAGGTCAGTACGCCGGTGCGCGACAACACCACAGCGGAACTGGCCGGTCGCGATCAACAAGCATCCGGCGCGCAAGAAACTCCGTCCAGTGCGTGGGTGCGAGTGCTCGCCGCCGACTCAAACGTTGGTGTGCGCATGGAGGTGGCGCGAAACCTGTCGACACCTCCCGCGGTGCTCCACCAGCTCATGGGCGACCCAGTCGTCAGTGTCCGCAAGGAGGTAGCGAGCAACCGGTCGACGCCGGCCGACCTGCTGGTCCAACTCGCCGCAGACCCCGGACCTTCGGTGCAGTGGAGGGTGGCAGGCAATGCGTCGACGCCGAGTACGTGCTTCGTCAGCTGCTCAAGTTTGCGGGTTTCAGCCTGGCGTTGGCGGGGAATCCGTCGACGCCGAGTGACGTGCTCCACCAACTCGCTACCGACCCCGAGGATTCGGTACGCGGGCAGGTGGCGGACAACCCCTCGACACCACCCGACCTGCTCCACCAACTCGCTACCGACCCCGAGGATTCGGTACGCGGGCAGGTGGCAGGCAACCCATCGATACCGTTGAACTTGCTCGCCCAACTCGCCTCGGACCCTGACGCTGGAGTGCGTGGCGACCTTGCGGGAAATTCGTCGGCGCCGCTCAACTGGCTCGCCTACCTTGCAGCCGACCCCGACGATGCGGAACGCCGGCAAGTGGCAGGCAACCCGTCGACGCCGACGGAGGTGTTGCGCGAACTGGCCACCGACCCCGAGGATTGGGTCCGCGTTGAGGTGGCAGGCAACCCGGCGACACCGCTCGACTTACTTCGCTAACTCGCCGTCGACCACGAGAATGACGTCCGCGAGGGGGTGCTGAACAACCCGTCGGCGTCGGCGGAGGTGTTACGCCAACTGGCCGCCGACCCCGACCCCTTCATCAGCGGAGGTGTGGCTCAGAAGGAGAAAACACCCGCGGACGTGCTCCGCCAACTGGCCGCCGACCCAGACGAAAGCGTCCGTGCTTGCGTGGCGGGGAACGTGGCGACACCCGTCGATGTGCTCCGCCAACTAGTCACCGATTCCGACGATTACGTCCGCGAGTCGGTGTCGACAAACGAGGCGGCTCCCGTCGAACTGCGTGAACAATTTGCGGCCGAAACGATGTAGCAGGATTGCCTCGCAAACGCTGTGCAATCCTCCGCGCGAACGGGACGCGGGTCCGCCCAGCACGACCCGGAATGTAACCTCCTGAAGAGACGCGCACCCGTAACTGACACGTGTCTGAGTTAATGCGTTCAGTGCCGATCGCACCGCTAACCGTCGTGAGTCATCCAGTCGACGAGGGCCGTGAGGAATTCGATTGGAGCCTCGGGCCGACTCAAGACACATGTCGGGTTGTCGTCGGCGGCCGTTGGAGTAGGTCGGCCTGAATCGAGGCGTGCCGTGGCGACTGCAGGCGGGCGCTCCTCCGGCGTCGCTGGCGAGTTGGCGAGGTAGGGCGATAGGCATCGACGAGTTGCTTGCCACGAAGCGGCGGACAACGACAGGTACGCCGCCTGTCTCACGCAGGCAGAAGGGGGAGCTTCACCCTGTGTCTGATTGCGGAGGTCGCCACAAGGGAGTGCTGGTGCCGCGTCTCCGCCCACTAATCCACAGTGGTCCCAGTGGTCCACCCTAGAAGCCCGCGCGTTCCGCTCACTGTCGGTCGGCCCGTGTTGTCGCGTCGGACGTCGGGCTCGTCTAGCGCTCGCCATCCACTGTCGAAGCCGAACTTTGTTACTTGGCCAGCCGGATTCCGGATTCTGTGGATCTCGCATGCGTCGTCGTCGTCGGCATGCTCCACCACGTACAGCCAGTAGAGATCCGGATGGTCGCGCGCATCGTCAAACTGCCTCGACGAGAGGAGGACTCCACGATCGGTCCAGGGCCCGCCGATCGACTTGATCTCGATCCGTCTGAGCACGAGTCCATTGACGTTCCTCGAAAGTACGTCAAACCCCGGGTTGGTGTGGGACTGCTCCTCAGGGAATCGTCCGCAGGCCTCCTCGTACTCGAGCACTCGCCGAACTCCCGCTTGGTCTACTTGGCTATTCCCTGCTGCCTCATCACCGGGCTCCGATTCTCGCGTCGACTCTCCGAAGGTCACGTAGGACGTCAGTCGTGAGGTATTCGGAACTGAACTTGCGCCCGATCGTCGCTGCGTCTGCATAGCGCGCTTCGCCGTCGGGGAGTCCCCCGGGCGTGACTGAACCAGAGGGACCTTCTCTGATGCCGCCGACCCACCGGAAATCGAAGGAAGTGCGACGGACGGTTCAGCCACCGGATCCGAATCCCTTGAGCTGTCCTCCGATCGGTTCGCAGGCGCCTCGATTTCAGTTGCGACTGAAGTTGGTATCAGGTCCCATGAGGAGTTGTCGAGGTCGCGAACGCCGTACTCGTCGAGTACCGCCATCGCCTCGTCGAGGTTCTCGACACTGAGGATCTCTAGGATCGAGGGTGCGGTTGTGCTCACGTCCGCCTTAGGCGCAATGCACATCGCCAACTCCCGCGCCAGATGGCGGGTCATTTCCTGGGAGCGGGTTATCAGTCGATGTTGCTCGGGTAGGTAGATAGCTTCGGTCGCGCGGGGTTCGTCCACTTGCTGTGTGCCGCCAAAGCGGGTCACGTACTCGACTGTAAGCCCAGGCATGACATTAATTCGGAGATCCTTCAGGGCGGCAAGGTTGAAGTCGGAGCTGTCGGTGCGTTGGGCCTCGATCAAGCGCTCCATGGCGGGGCGTCGGTCGGCGAGGACAGAGGCAAGCTCGGTTGCTTCTGCGAACTCGAGTGAGTCGTCAACGTATGCCGTGATGACTTCCTCTGCAGCTCGTACTCCGGCCGCGATCAGAGCCCCCTGTGTTGCACGATCTCGCCGAATCAGGTTCTGGCTGATCAACAGAATCTTCTCCGCTAACCGTCGTCCATCCGCGAACAGCAGCAGATTCGGTTTCTCGAGTAGGTCCCGCGGTCCTACCACTGACTTCACCGCTGAGAGCCGGCCAATCGAGACCTCTGCCTCAGGTAGCTGTCTGTCCAGAAGCTCCCAGCATCGGTGGACAACCGCCCGGTCCCCGTCCCCCACCCGGTCGTTTCCCGAGGCGCGACTGATCCACCTAAGTATCTCCTCGAGTTGCGCTGGTGTTGGTGATTCCTCAACACCGACGCGATCGTAGAAGGCCTGGTACTGCCGGTGACTCGGGGGGAGGTACCGAGCCCACTTGCCAAGCTCAGGGTCGGTCCAGAAAACAAAAGCAGGCTCGATGAAGTCGCCGGCGCCGACCTGGACACATGCCTCGTGCCGGAGTGCCGAGACGAGTGATTCATCTTTGGTCGCCCCGAGCATCCGGAATACCTGATCGTTCACGGGTGTGGCCTTGCGGGCGCAGTGGCGGAGGTGTGCAACGACCATCGCGGTCGTCGGTGCTTTCGGGACGCCCAGCCAGTCCAGCACGGCGGATAGATCTTGCTGAGCAGCTATCGAAAGACCAAGATGTGGGCCCTGCGACTCAAAGAGTGAACGCTGAAAGCCCGCGTAAACGTTCGCGGGCCGCGATCTTGCACCACCTTCGACCGGCAGCCAGGCGACGGATGTCAGCGCTCGGAGTGACGTGGGGATGCCATCGCCTGGGAGTGGGTTTGGCAAAGAGTTGAGGATCGCCAAGACGACCTCGGGCTCCGGTAAGGCATTCTGCTCGCTTAGTCGAGTGGCTGCGGCGCTGAGGACCGCGTCGTTCGGGCTGCGAGAGACTCCGAGCCAGACGAGGGTGTCGACGAGATGATGTGCGAGACCGCCGATTTCGGCCGTGAGCGCCTGCGCGTCGATGAGGCTTAGCGCGCGGTTCGGCAAGTGGACCTCCGCGGCCGATCTCATTCCATGATGTGTCGGCACTAGAGGTGCTCGAGCGAGTGCCGTCCTCAGGCTGGGATCGCTCTCAAGAACGCGCCTATGGCGGTAGATGATCTCCAGGATAGAAGCAACCTGTCCTTCAGATACCTCGCCAGCCCCAGCCGCAGTCGCCACGTGTAGGCGCAGGTATTCGATCGCATCCAGCTCAGAAGCGCCGAGGAGGCGGAGCAGGTCAGTATGACCAGCGATCTTGTCCCGGTCAACGACCTGTGCGACCCCAAGGACGTCGTCGAAGTCCGACGGCAAGGAGAGTCTGGTCAGCGGCAGTAGTTCACCAGCCGTGCTGGGATAGATGGGGAGGGCGCGCGCCCGGGCCCTCATTTCCTCATCTGAAAGGAGAGCGCGATGGTTGCCCAGCCAATCAAGCACCTGGTCAGGCGCTACCTCCAGGGAAGCCTTCTCTCGTTCGAAGATCTCGATCGCCCGCGTCGGCGTGATGTCTTCGCAAAGCTCAATCAGGCTCGGACACAAACCCTCTAGCCTGTCTCGGTCGACGATTCTGAGGTCGGGGGCGAGCAGTTCGAATAGCGCCCGATCATCGTCTTCGAGGGCAGAGACCTCACTCGCTGGGGCGAACGAGCCATCCACGCAAGGGACGATTGCAGCAGCTTCGACGCCCGCGTCGCGCAGGATGTTCTTGCCCCGCTCTTGCAGATGTTCGAGCAGGCGCAGCAGTGCCTCAACGTCGTCATGACTGAGCCGTGTCTGGGACCCTGGCGTCCAGGCTTGAATGACTTCCGCCTCCAACAAGGCGTCGACGACAGCGGGGGCGGACAGCTGTTGGATGCCGTAGACCGTACGCGTGACCTGCAGTATCTGCGGGCGGATGGTGGAATCGATGATCGACAGGCCGAGCCGCATGAGCACGTCTGCGGCCTCGTACTCGACCTCGTCGCGTGGCACGATCGAGCCGCGGGGAGGCACTGATGTGCCATCTGCGAGCAATGCAATGCGCGACGTACGAACCAGCCCTTTTGCGCGTGTGAAGAACGCTGCGAAGGCGCCCGGGTTTCCGCCGCCCGCGATACTCCGGCTGATGATTTCCGCGTCGAGGAGGTAGGCCCACGCGACTCGATGACCAAGGGTCGTCGCGATCGATTCCAGGTGGTCGACCATGACTTTCGCGGCTGCGTCGACGAGCATGTCGTTCCACTTGCCGCGGAACCCACTGCCGTCGAATTCGACCGTCTTTCGGTCCTGGCGCGGAAAGAAGCTTCCGTTGATGTGCCCGCACCACCCGGTAGGCGTTTCGGTGGGCAAGTCAGCGAAGATCCGCCCACTTACTTCCCCGTCGAGTGGAACCGCAACCTGGACGACTTCAGAGCGAGACTGGCCCTGGTCGTAGCGTTCCCTGAGCCTCTTCGCGGGGTCAGCAGCCCCTTCCATGAGTAGCCACTCGTGCGGCATGTCATCAATCGTGAGGGTCAAGTGGCCTCCCTTGACCTCACGGTTGACCGTGGTCAATCTGCTGCTGGTCACAACCTCGAGACGCTGAACGCTCTCCAGAAAGACCAATGCCTGACCGGCCGCTTCAAACATCTGGGAGGTGAGCTCGTCAATGTCGAGATCGCTGAGCGTCGAGGCGCCAAGGTCGCGTCGAAGGGCTGTCTGCTCCCGAGCCCACGGCAGGTAAAGAGTCGTTCCGTCAGTCGCGTGGTCCCGTGCGCAACCACCGGGGCACAGTTGGATCCGTTCGACTTCCGATCGCGACTCATCCAGGACAAGGTGTCGTCCACCGGTCACAAGCTCGGGGTGGTCGGTGACTTGATAGACCGCAGTAAAGCCGATGCCGAAAGCTCCGGTGGTCGAGTCATCGTCGGCCTTGTGTCGGCCTGCTACCTGTCGGAAGGAGTGAAAGTCACAGCTGCGTCTTTGCTCCTCGGTCTTCCAGGGGCAGCGCGGGAGTCCTTGGTGCCTGCAGTCGGAAAACACGCCGGAGTTCCACACAGTTAGACCTTCACCCGAGGTAGTGAAGGAGATCCTGTTGGCCTTGGCGTCGTTGGCGTTCTGAACCAGTTCATAGAGCAAGGTGGCGCCGCCACCCAGGTCCTTCAGAGCGTTGGCCAAATTGCCGAGATGATCCGACGACCTCGACCAGGTGTGTGGGTCGTGATTTCGGCCAGTCATCCCGCGCGCTACCTACCCTTCAAACCTCAAACTACCGAAAGGAGCGGTGCCATGCCGCGGTACTAGGCCTGCGCAGAGTGAAGTCCGGAGGCCAACCCAGTCAGAAGCTGAGTCCCCGACTGGCTGGCCTGGGCCGCCCATCACGCCCCGACGGGCAGGGATCTCATCTACGCTCGCTCATGTGGAACCAGGCAGGAAGGCGGGCAAGGCATGACTGTAGCCGCCGAAGACCTGACTCCCAAGTCCCACTGCGGGCCGCCCGAAGACTCTTACTTGGGTGAGCCAAAGTGCCCAGCCGGTCAGATTCGAGATGGACACTGCCCGAACGAGTCGTTCATCCTGAAAGCGATGAGCCTGAATTGCCAGAAGGGCAAGAGGATCGCGATGGAGGCCAGCAACGGCTATGGCGCCGACGATTTGAAGGTCTTCGAGCTATGAAGCTCACCCACATCCGCATCAAGGACTTCAGAAGCTTCTCCGGCGAGCACGACTTCGATGTCTCGTCAGGGGTCAACTACTTTGTCGGACCCAACAACTGTGGCAAGTCGAATCTCGTAAGGGCGCTCGAACTTGCACTTGATCCCGATACCCAATACGACCCTGAGATCGACCGACCTGCCGGGTCAACTGGGGCTGGGAAGCCGCCGACGACAAGAATCACTTTGACCTTCCAGGTTGGAACGTCGAGTCCAGAAAAGACACTGCTAGCCCGAGCCAAAGATTACGAGCTAGGAATCCGTCACAACAGGCGGGGCTCGGAGACAGGAAAGATCCGAACCTACGCTGCGGCCCGAGAGGTCCGGCTTGTTGCCTCGTTTGCTGGGTCTGGTGCCCGGAAGACTGGTTTTCAGGCGAAGGGACTCGGTGCAGCTTCGATGCCGGTCGACAGCCCGGAGCATCAGAAGCTGGAGAATCAGTTTCGCTCTGTGGTCCGCCTCGCCGTGGTCCACAGCGGCGAAGACCTGGAGTCCCTACTGAAGGGGAAATTCCGGGCCATTCTTCAACTGGTCATCGCCGATCATCTAGGTGAAGAGTTGGAAAGGTCTGTGAGGGCACGAGACGATTACCTCACCGTGCTGCGCAACGAGTTGCTGGAGCCGCTGCGACAGCGCGTCCTCGATCAAGTCGGTGACACCTTTCCCGAAATTACCGTCGCTGACCTCGTCCCAAGCGTGCCGACGGTTGAAGAGACCCTCTCTTCTGTCGACGTGCAACTCGGTGACGTAATCACGACGGATCTTGCTGACAAGGGCACGGGCCTCCGCGGCGCGGTTCTGGTTTCGATGCTCCAGTACTTAGCCGAGCAAAGTCGCCGCTCACTTGTACTGGCTGTGGAAGAGCCGGAGGCTTTCCTGCATCCTGCAGCGCAAGAGGGCATCGGTAGACAGCTGGAAGAACTGGCCGATCGCGGGGACGTGTCTCTGGTGGTCACCACTCATTCGCCTCATGTGATCTCTCGTCGCCCCGATGCTCGAGTCACACGGCTACAGAAGAGAACCGATGGGACCACGGGCCTCGCGGCGTCTGTCGTGGGCAACGATCGACGGGCAGAACTGCTGGGATCGCTGTATCGGGATGCCGGTCTGGCGAGTGTCTTGGAGCGCGCCTTGGAAGTCCCCGCGGGTAGTCGAGCAGTGCTGGTGACGGAGGGGTACACGGACGGGGAGTTCCTGCGCATTGCTTGTGAAGTAGCCAACCGGCCCGACCTACTGGACGGCATACACGTCATTCCGGCGGGTGGCGCGACGAAGGTTGTGCTCCACAGCGTGTTGGCAAAGTCCGCCACGCAACTTCCAGTTCTGGCACTTCTGGATGCGGACGACAACGGCAGATCTGCACGAAGCAAGCTTGAGGACTTCGGTTGGTCCAGAACGAGGGACATCGTCAGCCTGGCCGAGTGGCCCGGGAAATGCCGGCACAGTCATGACGTAGAGATCGAATCACTTATCCCTGCGGACATTTGCGGACTCGTCGTTAGCGAGGTAGGTGAGAGCGACGCCGTTACTGCGAAACGCGCGTGCAACGGGAACTGGCATTTTGAGTACACGGACGCGTGGAAGAGCGCAGCGCTAATGCTCCTACCGAACCTGCTGAAGGTTGGCGAAACCAGTGATCTGATCTGGTTGGCCGAGCTCATCAATGGACGAGTTAGCAGCCTCAGCGAAGCTCAAGCCCGGCGATCAGCTCGTGTCCGTTGAGCCGATGACTTTGGAAGCACAGCTACCTAAGTACACCAAGGCTCAGGCGCTGGCCATCAACTGCCTCGACGAGCCTCTTCAGATCATCGCTTGCGCGGGGTCCGGGAAGACCCAAGTCATCTCGCAACGTGTGGCCCAGATTCTCAAACAACCTGGTGTCGAGCCGCGCAACGTCATTGCCTTCACCTTCACGGAAAAGGCCGCCGCCGAGTTAAAGGAGCGCATTCATCTCGTTCTTGGAACCGACGGTTTGGGCACTCGGGGAATCGCAGAAATGTACGTCGGAACGATGCACGGATATGCGCTCGACCTCGTCCAGCGCCTGGTGCCGGAGACCTTTAAGTTCACCGCGCTGACCGATATCACTGGTCGACTGTTCATTGACCGCAACAGTCGACGATCGGGGCTGACCGAGTGCCCGACCCTGTCCGCTCGCACTCCGCGGCTCCGACGATTCCTGCACTCCAAGCTCTACATACAGGTGACCAGCGTGCTCCGCGAGGACACTGTGGACGAGGAACTCGTCCCCGCTGGCGTCCTGAAAGCCTACTGGGACTATATGACGTTGCTCTACGACAACGCCTTCTTTGACTTCACCGAAATGATCAACCTCGCAGTGCAGCTACTCGAAGCCGACCCGAACCTGGACGAGGCGGCCGCACCGGTCCTCCGGCACATTCAGAACGACATCCGCTACGTGGTGGTCGACGAGTACCAGGACGTCAACCCACTCCAGGAGCGTCTCGTGCGGGGACTTGTGCAGTTCGGCGCGAACTTGTGCGTGGTTGGCGATGACGACCAGACGATTTACCAGTGGCGCGGCAGCGAAGTCAACAACATCGTCACTTTCAAAGAGCGCTACACGGGTGTCCGCCAGGTCATCCTCGATGACAACTTCCGCTCGAGCGAGGGCGTCGTCGAAGTTGGGCGGTCCGTAGCTGAACTCATTCCCTTCGGGGCTCGGCTCCCGAAGGCGATGGTGGCATCCGGACACCAGAAGTACGAGCGGGGAGATCTACTGGCACTGGAGTTTGCCGACCCGGACGCCGAAGCGGTCTGGGTCTGCGATCGGATCGAGGCAATGCGTGGTAGTTCCTTCTCGGATAACCCGACGACCGAGCCCCGAGGCCTTTCGTGGTCCGACTTTGCCGTCCTGTTCCGGTCCGTGGCCAAGGACGCAGACCCGCTTGTCACGGAGATGAGGCGTCGCAACATCCCATTTGTGGTCAAGGGGTTGAACCGCCTATTCGAGAGCCCTGAGATTCAGGCGATCGTCGGAATCTTCCAGTACGTCACCGGGCAGATCGACTCACGGACATTGAGGCAGCTCTTCGACGATGCACGCTTGGTGCCAACCGTAGGCAAGTGGTCTTCGGCCATAGGTGTACTGGATAAGGGGCGCGACTTCGATCGAGGTGAACGCTGGGGCGTGTACAACATTCAGCGCCTCTACCTCGAGTTCCTTGAAGCGCTCGAGCTTCGAGAGGAGACAGTGCCAGGCGATCCGGCGCGAGCCGAGCTGGTCCTCTACCAGCTCGGGAAGTTCAGTCAAGCCATCTCAGACTTCGAAGCGATCTACTTCGACACCGATCCGGCGCAGAAGTACAAGTCGTTCACGGACTGGCTGACCCATCCGGACCAGGCGCCGAGTTACTACGCCGACTCCGATGCCGACGTCGGCTACGCATCGCCGGATGCTGTGACGATCTCAACCGTCCATCAGGCCAAAGGCATGCAGTGGCCTGCCATCTTTGTTCCGTGCCTTCGCAGCAACCGATTCCCCGCTAAGAGGCACGGTGGGCTCGGGATGTTCCATGTCATACCCGACGTGGCAGTCGCCAGTCCCGATCGCTACCGGGGTACCCTCCAAGACGAAACCCGCCTCTTCTATGTGGCGGTTACACGGGCTCAGAAGTACGTCTTCGCATCGTTTTCGCCGGTCGCGTCAAACCGACTCTTCCGGAGGCGCTCGCAGTTTCTTGATCACTGCGCCCGCCAGCCATGGTTCCTGACTCGCGACCCCGGAGCGCGGGGATCAACGCTTCCGCCGCAGGCCAAGCGAGAGATGCCCAACGTCACGCTCTCCTTCTCGGAGATGAAGTTCCTATTGGAGTGCCCTTACCAGTTCAAGCTCCGCTTCCTTTACGGCTTCAATCCGCCACTTCACGAGGCGCTCGGGTACGGGAAGGGGCTTCACGACGCCCTAGCTGAGGCACACAAGCGGGCGCTTCACGGTGATGTGTTGACAGCTGATGCCGCCGAGGAACTCGTCGATCGACACCTCCACGCGCCGTATGCCTATCCGGATCTCAAGGAGTCGTTGCGCAGTGCGGCTGTGAAGGCTGTCGCGCGCTACTTGACGGTTCACGCAGGCGACCTCGAGCGCACGGTCCACAGCGAGAAGCAGATCCAGGTACACGTCACTCCCGGGATTACAGTAGACGGCAGGATCGACCTCGTGCGACGGCTCGACTCCGACGAGTTGGCCATCGTCGACTTCAAATCCACCGCTCGGGCTCAAGACGAGGACGTCACACGCGATCAGCTTCACGTATATGCCGTTGGCTACGAAGAACTCACCGGCGAACGGGCTGACGTCATCGAGGTACTTAACCTAGACGAACAGGGCAAGACGGTTCGCGAGTTGGTTGAAGGCTCGCTCCTGAGCTCGGTCCGAGGTCGCATCGGCGAAGCCGGCAGCGCACTGCGAGACAACCACCTACCGCGGCTCCCCGTATGGGACGACCACTGCGAGAAGTGCGACCTTGCCCAGCTCTGCCGCGAGGTCCCGGCAGGCAGCAGAAAGGCCCGACGCGCCGCGTCTGGGAGTAACCATCGAATTGTCGCCACCACTGACTGAAGTCCTGGATGGCATTGGATTCGGGCGCGGGACTATTCCAAAGTCGGCTGAAGCGGGGCGGCCTCGACCACCCACGCCAACAGTCACATGTAGCGGTGGATCGTGAACACGCGGTCCTGAGCGAAATTCTCACCCAGCAGCTGGCGCGGAGCGCTCACGTGTCTGTCCAGCTACTCCCGCCGCTTCGGCGTAGTAGTGGACTGCGAGGTTGGAGTTGTAGAACCAGTCAACCGACTGGCCACCGGTCGTGATGCCAGCCCTCACATCCTCGTCCTTCAAGTTCAGCACCTTCATCACGTCGCCGACCTTGCTGAGCGCTTCGATCCGATGGAACGAGTGTCCGTGTACATTGGCGAACGCAGCGAGCGCCTGAAGCTTGACGAGGGAGTCCTCCAGGTGATGGCCGTGCGGGTCGACGATCGACGCCTTCACCTCGCCGTCGACCTCGTGGAAGAAGATGAAATCCGGGTGCATCGAGCGCCAGTTGCCCGTTGCTTCGTCGCGGTATGCAACGCCGAGGGAATCGGCCGTCTGCCGAGGCGGGTTGCGATACCACGCGAGTGCACCGTCACGAGCGATCTCTCGCTTCACGACCTCGCCCTCCCAGGCGTTCAACTTGCTGATGGGTGCGTCTCCATTCTGGTCCGACATCAGGTGCAACTTAACCAATTCGGCGAGGCTCGTCTGGCCGTCTTTGTCCGCCTCGACGTAGTCCTCGATGCGTGTGCGCGGCCGCCCGAGGCTGTCCACCTGAGGGGTCGCAGCGAGGGCGCTGATCTCGCGGTACTCCTGCCGGCGGTCGTCCGGCAACTGCTCAATAGCATCCAAGTGCTCCTCGAATAGATCCCCGGCCATCTGGCCGGACTCCTTGTCGACCGCTTCGCGCACCTCCGGCACGCATGAGAGAGCAGCTGTCCGAACAAACGCGTCACGCAGCGCGTCGTCGCTGGGGTCACCAGCCGTCAGGTGGTCAACATACGCGCTGGCGATGTCGGAGCCGAACGCCTTGCGTGCATCGGCGAACGCGAAGCGAATAGTGCGCTCATCGGCCTGCTCGACAATGTCGGAGTACTGGACGCCTGCCCCGCCGAACTTCGCCGAAATCTCCTGAAGGCGCACCGCCAGCACCTCCGCGGTGGCTGCCTTCACGCGAGTCTTGTACACGTTCGCGGACTCGTCGAGCACGCGGTGTATCCGCTGTGCGACCTCCGCCAGCGCATCCTCACGCACACCGTCAGTCGACAGCGCGAGCGCGAGGGAGACCAATCTCTTCACGGGCGACGTGCCGCGCTGGGGAACCGTCATCGACGGCAGGCTGTCCCACACTTTCCAAACGACGTCCGGAACAGCCGCGTTAGGCGTCATCACACATTCTTCGATGATCACCTTTCGACCTGACGGGTCGGGAACCCCGTCGATCTGTGCCGTGAGCAGCCTCACAACATCGCCGGCAGTCTTTCGGTCGAAGAAGGGCAGCAAGCAGTCGACCGAGTTGAGTTCGTCGTCGCCCGGCACGCGCCGCGCCAGCGGCGTGCGAACCATCCTGCCAAGCAGCTGCTGAATGTGGTCGTGGTCTTTTGCCGGACGGAACGACACCAACACCTCGGCACGCGGACAGTCCCAGCCAGTGGAGATCGCATCCTTGGCGATCAGTACGCGCACGTGCGTTCGATCCTCAACCACTTGCGGCTCGATCCAGTTGACCTGGTGCGCCCCGAACTCCTGCACCGAGTGTTGCCCGAGCACGTGCCTCACTGAATCGGACCCGAGCTCGGGCATCTCCTCGAAGATCACGTTCAGTGCCTCGCCCAACTGATCGCGGTCTGGCGTATTGGGTGACTGAAGTACCAACAGCGGCTTGACCACGTCTGGAAGTCCCTGCGACTCGCAATAAGTCTGCCACCGCTCAGACGAATGCTTGAGTTTCTTGGCAGCGAGACGCACCAGCACCATGTCGATCGCTTGGGCCTCGGCCGGAATGTCGACCTTCACGATGTCCTTGACGAGACCCGACTCCTGGACTTGGTAGCCGTCGACCTGGACAGCCGGTATGGCACGACGATCACCGGACACGCTTGCATCGTCCATCGCGTCCCTGAAGTCGCCGATGGTGGCGCTGATGCCCCACACGATTGGGACGGGTGGGTATCCAGCGTGCCCGTTGATGAGCCGCTGAATGATCGTCGACTTGTCTTTCGTGGCCTTTGTCCCGTAGCCACGGTGAGCCTCGTCGACAATTAGGTAGAGCGTCAGGTCCGTGTCGTCGATGGTGTTGGCAATCGTCTGCCAGATCGTGTACCCCTGAAGGTCGGGCTGGACGGTAGTGCTCATTCCTGGCAGAACGTCGTCTTCCTCGATGACTTCGTGCCCGCGCGTCAGCAGCGACGACTTCGACAGTTTCTGAGTGTTGAGGAAATACACTTTGCCCGGCAAGAGTTTCGGCTGCGAGAACGGCTGCTCGATGGTGACGAGGTCCGTCGACATGACCTTGTCGGACGCCTGGAGGATGCGCCCGCGAGTCTGGTCGTTAAGGTTCGGATCGTCCGAGAACCAAATGACGACGGCGCCGTCGTCGGGCTCAAAGTCGAAATCGTCGTTTCCGTAGAACAAAGCCTCGATGACTGCTGACGCAATTACCGTCTTGCCCGCACCGGTTGTGGCAGACAGCGACACGGATGTCGGCGTCCATTCGCGGTCGTGGACCGTCTTTGCGCGGTCGAGCGCTGACAGCATGTCCTCGAGCGCCTTGCGCTGGTACGGCTTGAGCGTGAACTTCATCGGGCTGCCCTCCCGGCCTCGATCTCGAAGTTGCGCAGATACGACGAGTACAGGCGCACCGGTTCGACGTGCTCGGGGAGTTGTCGCACCATCGCCTCGAACAGCCGGTCTTCGTCGGTGACGATGAATGCACAGGTCAGTCCTTCCTGGGCATCGATCGCTGTGATGAAGGGCCCCGATTGGTCGAGGTTCGCGATGACGCCGTATGCGTCAGCCACGTCCCAACCCCTCGAGATGTCGTCGATCCGGCGACCCTTCGATCCGGCCCGCATCCAAAGGAACGGGGCGATTCTGGCGAACTCGCGGCCGCTGGACACGCGCATCGCAGACTCGTAGGTAAGGGTGAAGAATTCAACGTTCTCATCAAGCCCATCGGAGTAGGTGGATCCGTTGTCGCGACTGCCGGAAGCGACGGTCATCAATCTGGGTTTTGTAACCTTTTGGAAGATTCCTTCGGATTCCCATTCCGGGTCACCGGGTTGGAATCCCCTCTTTCTCAGCGCTGTCGCAGTCTCAACCGACAATTCGTTGTTCGTCACGACGATTGAGCGGCGGTTCCCTCCGTCAATGGCGTTGAGGCGCATAACGGCCTCTGCCGTTGTGCCTGTACCGACGAAGTAGTCAAGAACGACAATGTCGTCCGGGTGGGCCTCGTCACCCCTGTCAACGTCCGCGAAGAGGGAAAGCAAGTACTCGATGAGGGATACTGGTTTCGGATAGCTGAATGCGGGTTTCTCTCCCAGAATGTCTTTGAGTTCTGCCGAACCCTCGTCGGTGGTGCCGACTTTCCTTCCGAATCTGGAGACGGAACGAGACGGATTGTTGGGGTTGGTGTAGATCGTCTGCCTGGGCGATTCATAGGACGACTTGCCGTCAGCATACTCCGCCCGTATTGCGAATTTCGTAGATTTGACAAGGAAAGTCGTCCCTTTCGCAGTCTGCTCGTCGGTGTTCGCCTGCGACCACCTGGACCGGAATCGTAGTTTCAAAGCGTTAGTGTTCACCCCTTCTGAAACGTGCACAGGTGCTAGCAGTTCGTACTTCGTATCTGTGGACTGCGTGTAGGTGCCGTCAGGGATTCTGAAACTTACGATTCCGGGCGGAAAGGTAAGTGAGTTGACTGGGTTTGACGCGTTGTAGAGGGGGGCGTCCTCGAACTCGGTCTTGACGTTCTCAATGAGTAGTTCTCTTCGCGCCCCTGAATCCGTTCCCAACTTTCTGGCGTAGGCGACGACATACTCGCAGTTAGCGTAGAAGTTCTGTTTCTGGCGCCCGAAATGGGCCGTCTTCTCCCACACGAAGCTGGTCAACTTGTTCGTCTCTCCGAAGATGCTGTCGCAAAGCATCTCCAATCTTGCGTGTTCGTGCGCGTCGATAGAGATGAAGATGACGCCTTCAGATTTGAGAAGGTCTCTCGCGTGAATGAGCCGCCGCTCCATGAAGGCAAGCCACTTAGAGTGGCTGTAATGGTCGTTGTTGTCGACGTACTTATCGTTGTATATCCACTCCGCATTTCCCGTGTTGTAGGGCGGGTCGATGTAGATGACGTCGACCTTGCCCCGGTGCGTGAACAGCAGCGCTTGGAGCGCGTGGTAGTTCTCGGCGTTGATGACGGTGTGGAAGGGCTTGTCGCCGCCACGCTCGACCTTGCCGGTAGAGACGAGTCCGGGGTAGATCGCGTCACGAAACTCGGCCACCACGATCAAGTCATCTACCCTAAACGGCCTTTCTTCGGCGGGGTTGTCCACCGCCGCTACGTTGGCCCAGAGTTCCTGCCCTTCCTCGACAATGTCCGTTACGCGGTAGAGCCTTTCGTTCTCCTTCGTTGGGTTCTGGCCGCGAACCGGCAAGACGTGCACGTTGTCGTACTTTCGCACCGACCTTCCGGGCAACTCGACCACTTCGGGGACGTGCCTCTCAAAGTTCAACCCGAACGCACGTCGATCGGCAAGCGCCTCCGTTTCGCGTTGCAGGTCCTTCGCCAACTGGGCGTCCATTGTGGCGACTCGCCGGATGATGTCGTGAAGGCGTGACACGCAATCCCCTTACTTCGTAGTGCTGGATTGATTCGCGGGCGGCCGGGTCTTGCCTACCGTCATCGTCCCCCGCCGGAACGACGCGAGGATGCGCAGGTGGGTTTGACGAGGCAGGTGGCGGTTACCCGGTTCACCAAACGGGGTGCCCGGCCGCGCGGGCGCCTCCTGCAACAACTGGTCGAGGCCGGGGCGCGACACGAGCAACAGTCCGTGGCTCGCGCGAGTGCAGGCGACGGCGAGACGTCCGAACGACGAGTTGAACTCGTCCAGCTCGGACGCACCGGTCAGCGGGTGGATGGCGATGGTGATGCCGTTTGTCTGTCCCTGCCAGGAATCGACGGTGGATGCGAGCAGGTCTGACTCTGTCAGGTCGTGTTTCTTGCTCAGGCGGTTCACGGCGTCCGTGGCATCGTCGACCGCCTGGTTGCGCGTGGCGAGGATGGCGATGAGTGGGTCAGCCGAGTCGGACCCAGGGCGGTCCACGTCGGTCTTGCCGCTGGGCGTTCCGTCAGCGTTGTAGATCTCTTTAGACAGGGTGAAACCAAAAGAGAACAGTTCATCCAGGAGACCCTCAACGAACTCGACGAGAGGCAGGTCCACGTCAGCCGCTTCTGCTTCCGGCAGACCGTCGACTTCGAGCAGGTTCGGCACGCCGGACGCGACGGACTGCCAGACGGAGCGCGCCGGTTCAGGCATCTTCTCGTCCACCTCGATCGACCGGTCACCCGGTGCTGCAACGCAGTTGAGGGACGACCACTCGGGGTAGAAAGCCCGCCAGAGACCCAACTGTTCGCCGGTCGGCCGCCAGACGGTAGGCAACTCAGTGGCCCACGTCTTGGTGTCGTCTCCGTCGTAGGCGGTCGGCCAAGCCCGGTACGGGTTGAAGCCGGGGTCCCCGCGCCACGGATTCTCGGCGATCTCGAGAGGCGGCAACTGGCCGACATCGCCGACCCCGACGTGGATGGGAGCCGTGTAGGTGACCCTGTCGAACAGGTGGTGCGGCAA
The DNA here is from genome assembly GCA_964547485.1 of uncultured Actinomycetes bacterium. Taxonomy (GTDB): domain Bacteria; phylum Actinomycetota; class Actinomycetes; order S36-B12; family UBA10799; genus JACJWR01. The sequence goes on along the minus strand of CAZJNU010000017.1, from coordinate 6,363 downwards.
CTGCCACGCCTCGTCGACAAACAGGACATCGAAGCGGTGGTCGCCGTGGAACGAGGGACCGAGGTGCTTCAGCAGGGCACCGCGCGCTCCGAGCATTCCCAACATGTGGGTGGTGGCCACCACCACAGGGGCCTCAGGTGGGACGTCCCTGATGGAGTCGACGACGGTGGCAGCATTCTTGACCGAGTCGGGGACGTCGTTGAAGCGCCCCTTCGACGACCACAACACCACGTTGTCCTTGCCGATGGTCTTGCCCAGGGACTCCGCGAGCGGCCACAACTGGCGATTCTGGAAGGCTGTCACAGCGACGCGCAGGCATTGCGGCTGGGCGATGGCGTCCTGAACCAGACCCCGCAGCAAGAATGACTTGCCCGCACCGGCGGCGGCCTTCAGCAGGATTCGCTGCACGTCGGAACTGCCGTTAAGGGCGTCCAGGAGTTGGCCTTTGGCGAACTTGGCGGCAGCCTCGTTCTCGGACGCGGCGCGTGAGTGGTGGTGCGCATTCTCGATGGTGGCGAGGGGTGGAGTGAACGTGACGGTCATCGGCTACTCCACATCGTCCATCGAAAGGTCGTCTGGCGGGGGTTCGCCGGGAGCCGAGGCCGGGTCGGGCAGATCCTCCCCGGCTGCGCTCACGTCGAACGCGTCCGAGTCGATGATCGGGGGCCACGTCTGCGGGTTCAACTCGCCGCGGGCTCGGCGCGCCGCCAACTCGTCCGACCATTCAGCTTCGGACGCCTCGTGGGGCTTGCAGCACCACTGGTGGTTACCCGGGTCGTCGCCGTAGGAGACTGAAGAGCAGTCGGCCTTCGGCGCCGACGACGAGTCGACAGACGGTCGTGAGAGGTTGAGGAAGACGTCGCCCTTGTTGCCCGAGAACCACGAGAAGTCGGCAACGACGAGTTCGTCACCCTCCGAAAGCTCCGGGTCGTTGTGGGGCACCCACTCGAAGGTGAGCGGGTCGTTGCCACGGATCGTGAGCTCACCGATGGACATCTGGGAAATCTTGAAGCTTCCCTTCTGGGTCTTGATGTCCACGTCGCCCTTCTCCACGCACGCTTCCCCGTTCACGTGCAGCAGGACGATCCGGGACTCGTGTCCGATCCGACGCGAGTCGATTTCGAGGAGGAGTGGGTTGCCACTCACCACGCGCGCAAGGGCGAGGTTGCGGTTACCGGCATCCTGAGCCATGTCCTGTGCAGTTAGGGGGTTGGTGAGACCGGTTACCTGCGTGAGGAATTTGTCGTCCGCCTCCAGGATGGGAACTGAGTCATTGCGCCACCAACGCGTGGTGCGTCCGAAGCGGACGAGGTCGAATGCGTGCAGGTCAAGGCGTCGGCGCCAGACCCGCTGTGCGTCGGCCTCAACCATCCGCACCACAGGCTGCAGCTTCGACCGGTCGAACTGTGACTGCAGAACGGAGAAGGCGGTGTCGAACACGTCGGTCTTGTAGGCGACTTCGGCACGGACGAGGTCGTCGTACAGTGCGGGTTTTGCTGGTCTCGGGAGTCCCGGATTGTCGCCGGTAAACGCCTCGTGGATCGCGTTTGACCAGATCGGGGTGAGTTGCGCGCCGACGGCATGGTCCGACCTCTCGACCAACTCTGCGAGCGCGCGGTGGTCAATGGCGGGCTGGCTGGGGTCGGCCCACGGCGCGAGGTAGTCAAGTCGAAGAGAGTTGACGGACGGACCTCCGGCGGTCACGAGCGAGGCGAGGGTAGCGCGAAGATCAACGATGGACGATCGCGACCTCATCGTGCGGGTGCGGTCTTGCTCCAGAAGGAAGGACACGGCAACTCGATCCTTCTCGGGCAGACGCCTTGGGACCATCGCCGGGTCGCCGTTGTAGGTGAGAGCCGGACGTCCCTGCTGTTGGTCACGCTCCCAGCGCAGACGAGCGAGTTCCTTGCCCGCGAGGCTGTCGGCGATCGACACCAGAATGTCGGCTGTCGTGGAGTCGGGGACCACCAGATGGATCGGAGGCGGGTCGGCGCCGTTCGCCTTGAACTGCTCTGCGGTCGCCTTGTTGAGTTCCCTGCCGAGGGTCTTCATGATGGCCCGCCGGCTGCCGTCGCCGTCGGGGTCGTCAAACACCTGGACTTGCCAAGGCTCGATGCCGTTGATCGTGACTCGCTGGACGGCGATGCCGTAGACACCGAGAGTGCCACCGTCCGACTTGGCTAGAACCAAGTTCACCGTACCCGGTTGACCGATTGGGTCGAGTCGCCGCTGGCCCGACACGACGCCTGTCCCCGTTTTCGTTGCTTCAATTTGTTGACGGATTGAATGGGCGACCTTGCCCACGGGGGTGACGCCGTCGATCAAGCCGATGGCCTGGACTCTCGCATCGGGCCGGACCCCGAGTTCAACCAGAAGGTCGATTGGGTCGGTCGACTTCCGGAGCTGAGCTCGGCAGTAGACAAACACGTCGCAGCCGGGACAGCTATCCGGGGAGTAGGTCGCGTGCAGGTGGCTCAGGTGCTGTGACAGGTCGTCGCCAACGTCTTTCGGGAATGCGGCGATCTCGTCTGCCCGTTCCTTGGCGCGCATGCGCACTTCTTCGCGGTGGTCGGTGAGATCCTCCACGACCGCCGTCGGCGACAGGGTGGCGTTGCGAGGAATGGCGAGGATCCCAAACTGGTGAACGTCCATGCCTGGAGGCAGTTGAGACCACACGCTCGCAGACTCGGCTCCGAGTGCGACTTGCAGGAACCCCTTCAGTAGTCGTCCGTCGTCGACCTTCGATCGGATCCTCTGATAGTCCTTGGCATCGCCGACGATCAACCACGACCCATCCGCCTCACCAAACTTGTTCGGCATCTTGGGTGCGACAACCGCGAAGTCGGGCCGCGTGTCGGTGGCGTTCTGATCTTCAAGTCCAACAAACGGAACAGCCAGCTGATGGAGCAGAGTAACGGTACCGGTGGCGACTGCGGCATCCTGCGCTTTCTGCAAAAGGGCGGCCGTCGTACCGACGTCTGTGTGAGCGTCGACCACAGCGACCGCACTGGGGCGCGCAAGACCGAGCGATCCGACGGAAACAGTGACCACCTCTGAGGCAAACCGAGGGTCACGGACGAGGCGCTCGAACGCCATTGCCCGCATCCAGCGCAAGATCGGGATGGAGCTCTGGGGACCTTTCGAGTAGCCGACCTGCTCGGCGAGCTTACGACGACTGACGCCGGTGATAAGGGGATCCGTGCCACGGAACCGGGCACAGGAAGCGTGAGATGAGGACGCAACGGCGCTGCTCGCGCCCCCCGTTACTTTCCTTGACATGCGCGCCTCCTCCACGGGGACACTTCGACCGCCGCGGACGACTCCGGAACCCTGTCGACGGTCACTCGCACAGCGGCACTCCTAGGGCTTCGCGGAAGGGTCGCTATCGTGCACCCCCAGTCAAAGAGCCTATCGCGGGCGTCCGACAAATCCCCGGTCTTGATTGGCGACAACGTTGGCGACCAGGTCCAGGCCCGGCCGCCGAGTCGTTGGCAAGTCCCGTTCCTTCCGCGGAACTGGTTCCTGTTGGAGTCCCGGCACTGACCGCGCCAGGCCGCCGGACATGAGGTACACCCTTTGGCCTGCGTCCGGACGTGCGCAGTCCCACCACCACGACCGCGGCCTGGCTCGAACCACCCGCGCTTCCGTCGTGCTGGATGACCACATCGAATCCCCCGGCCGGCTCAACCTGCAACTCCCCTGGGCGTTCAACCCACCGCCCTACGGCTCGTCGGCTTCGGCAGGGGTCTTCGAAGGCAGCAGTCCCGTTGCTCTCACGATTCAGGCGGTTGTGGCTACCCACGGCAGAACCGGGATGGATCTGGCTACATACAGGGGGTGCCTCGGGCTGCCGTCTGCGTTGACGCCTTTCGCCCACAGCGGGTACGGACGCAGGATCCCCAGAACGGAGGCCACGCGCGCGATAGCCGGGGATCTTGTGCTGTGTTCCGATTCGACCCCATGCGACCAGGACCTGGTCCGCGCTGTCCGCTGCCTTGGCGATGGCAGCGTCATTGGCGGCGTCGTCGTCTAGGTCTGTCGATGCAAGCAGGTCCTTGGGGTCCGACGATCGGCCTGCATACAGGTTCACCAGCACGATACGGGCGTGCCCCAATTCGGTAGCTATTCCCCGTAGCCGCCGTGTGGTCGGATCGTCATTCATCTGGTCGGCCGTGGACGGATTGAAACCCACCGCGCACAATGTCGACCCGGTCGTCGGCTGGTCCCACGGGCACCATACGTAGCGGAACTCAGACCTGGCAGACGGCACTATCATCACAATTCTCCCCAGAATATGGCTATGCCACAGTGACATCCTTTCCAGCCACACCCCCTCGGAAGCATGGGCTGTTGCGAAACGCGGCCGAGATGCCGCCGTAGCATCTCACCGGCCTCAACCGCCGGCCCCCACCGTGGCCCGCACCCTCGAATCGGCATCCAGCATCGTCGCATCGCATCAGCGAAATCGTCCACCTGTGGACCCCGCCCAGTGCGCTCGTGCTTCGGGTCCCGACCTGGTCGACCAACGATCCCGCCAATGCTCCTGTTCCGGCTGGTCCATGAAATGGCCGCTGACGGGATCCCCGTCGCGGTGGCCTGCCGGGTCCTGAACGTATCCACGTCCGGGTTCTACGAGTGGCGCGACCGCCCACCCAGTGACCGCGCGGTCGCCGACGCGGACCTGGTCGAGACCATCACCGACATCCATGCTGGCTCCCGAGGAACCTATGGGGTCCGACGGGTGCATGCCGAGCTGCGGCTGGGCTGCGGCACCCAAGTGGGCCGCAAGCGCGTGGAACGATTGATGCGCAACGAGTGCTTGACCGGAGTGCACCGGCGCCGCTGTGAGTCGGCGATGGTCTGATGCGTCGCCCAGGGACCACTACGGGCGGGTGGACACTAACGACTGTTCGGTGGATCCGCGGATTGTGGGCCAGCGAGTGGCGGTCAGCGCTGACCTGCACTGGGTCCGGGTGCTCGACGCCGGTCAGCTCGTCGCTGACCACGACCGGTGCTGGTAGGTGCAGTGAGTGCCGCCACCATCGAGAGGGGGCCACCGGCGGCAGCGCCAGCCTCGACGCCTTGTCCGCTGCCCAGCCCAGGAGCGGCTGCCACCCCAACTTCCGGTGATGGCGCACGTTGGCGCGGGTCGTGATCCACTCAGCGATCTGGGTGTTGATGTCCGTCGGCGAGGTGAACGCCCGGCCGCCGGATCGTGTCGGTATGGACCACCACGACCGTCCCATTCGATGGCACATGTCGTTCTCCGCGGGCGCACCGCACGCGCGTACCGGTTAGCATTCGAGGGGTCTACCCCAGGCGGCCGCGTGAGGCCGGAACGAAGATGCAAGGAACCTCTGGAAAGGGAGCATGATGGCGCGTTTCTGTACGATGTGTGGTGTCGCCATCCCCGTCGGCGGCAAGTTCTGCCCGGAGTGCGGCGCTGCGGTCGGCACAACACACGGGGCGAGTTCAGCAGAGGATTTGCGTGCCGAATGGCTTGTCCGGGGCAGCTACTCGCTGGTCTGGAACTGGTCCAAGGGCCACCCGCCCATCGATGTCTTGCGAGCATTGTCGAATGACCCCCTTGAGGGAGTGCGGGGGTTTGTCGCACGCCAACCGGTCACGCCACTCGACGTCCTGGCGAACCTTGCCGACGATGCCAGCGCTTGGGTCCGGCATGGTGTGGCCCAGAACGTAAACACGCCGGTTGAACTCCTCCCCCGCCTGGTTCGCGCAGCCTTCAGCGACGGATACCCCTTCGAAGGACTGCAGGATTCCCTCAATACGCGGGAGGATGTTGGTGCTCTGAGATTCCTCGCCGCCGACCCGACTTTTGCTGGACGCGACGACATCATGGAGAACCCGAATATGCCTGTCGAAATCCTCATGGCCGCAGCGCATGATCCCAACCCGATCGTGCGCGCGAGGGTCGCCGTCAACCCTGCCACGCCGCTGAGCGTCGTCCAAGGCCTCAGGCGGGACCCAGACCAGTACGTCCGCGAGACCGTACAAGAGCGCCTGGAGGAGTGGTGACGGGGATCTCACCCCCGCGAGCGCGCGGTCTACGCCAGGGTCACCACACTGGGCAGAGCCCATAACAAGTGCTCTGCCGAACGACCGTTTCGGAATCCACGGGCAAAGTCCTCCAGATGGCTCGTCACTGCTCGAGTGCCAGGAGTTCGGTGCGCAAGGCCGCGAGAAACGCGCCTTTGAGACCTGCTGTTCCAGGCCCAAAGTGCGAGGTCTTCTTCACCAGCAGGAAGGCGCTCTGGCCCGGCGACACGTTGTTTCCCTCTACAGCGATAGCGGCGGCGTTGTGGCGCCAGAACTTCCCCCAGACCATGAGCCGATCGCCTGTCT
>CAZJNU010000016.1:0-38875 GCA_964547485.1 uncultured Actinomycetes bacterium | reverse complement strand
CACCCGCCAACGCCTCCACCTGATCGGCGGTCAACACCTCGCGGGGATCGACATCTCCCGACCGGCCACCACCACGGCCACGACCACTCGAAGACCGGCGGCCACGTCCGCGGTCACGGCCACGGCCGGCACTGGACGGGTCACGGTCAGAAGCGGACGGGCCACGATCACGAGACGGCTGCCCGGAGGCTGGCTGGCCCGAGTCGTCGGAAGCCGGCGGCTGCCCGCTCACACCGGGAACCGCCCAACCATCCTCGGCACCCGACCGCGCACCCTCAGCCGGGCGCTGTGCACCTGCAGGTGACTCCGAGGCCGGCGATTCCGAGGCCGGGGACCCCGGCGACGGGGATTCCGGTGGCGATTGCGAAGGCGGGGACTGCGGGGCGAATGCCATGGCGCACAACACCTCTCGAGATAGTCAACGGACAGGGGCATTCGAGCCACACCCGCCACCACCAGCCCACCAACAACCCGGGCCGAGACCATCTCCACAAGCCACCATTTACTCGAACACCTGTACAGTACCACGACCGTGCGACAGTATCAATCCAACATGCCGGAGTCGAGTGATATCAAGGTCCGGACCCCGATCTGCAACACCCCTCTGATGTACACAGATACCGGAGACGCAGCCTGCGAGGAGGAGGGGTTTCGGCGCGCCACTGAACACCACCCGAGCCAACCCGAGCCAACCCGCGTCAACGCATGGCACGCGAACCTAAGGGGAGGCGACCCGAGCGGTATCGCACGCCCCCGGATCGAGTGCTCCGGTTCGGTGCTCGCCATTTCGACACGGCCCTCGAACCCGGGGCGAACGGTCCAGCAGTTGACTCATATGTGAAAATGATTTTCATGAGCAACTCAGTGGCCGGAAACCGCACCCCGCGGACAGGGAGCCCCTTCTCCAGGATGATCGCCGCCGTTGCCTCCCTAGTCATGATCGGCCTCGTGCTCACCGCCTGCGGTGGAAGCGGGGCGTCTACCGACCCAAGGTCCTCGGGCGCGCCACTGAAGGTGGTCACCGCCTTCTATCCCCTGCAGTATGCGGCGGAACAAGTCGGCGGAGACAAGGTCACGGTGACCAACCTGACTCCGCCAGGCGTCGAGCCGCACGACCTGGAACTGACCCCAGCCCAGGTCGCTGAGATCCAGAACGCCGACCTTGTGCTGTACGTGCCCGGGTTTCAGCCAGCCGTCGATGAGGCCATCCGCGCGGAAGCCGGCGACAAGGCCGTCGACGTGACGGCGGGGATGAACCTGCTGACCCCGGCATCCGATCCGACATCAGCTGGTAACGAGGACAGCAACCAGCGCGACCCGCACGTCTGGTTGGATCCAGCAAACATGACCGCTATCGGCGCAACTGTTGCCAAGTCACTCGCGACAGCTGAACCGGCAGACCAGCAGGAGTTTGACCGTCGGCAGACGGAGTTCGCCACCTCGATGACGGGTCTGTCCAAGCAGTTCAGCGACACCCTCCTGTCCTGCAAAGTCAAAGACATGGTCGTCAGTCACGAAGCCTTTGCCTATCTGGCCAAGGCAGTAGGCCTAACCCAGGTAGGAATCTCAGGGCTCTCCCCTGATGCCGAACCATCGCCCGCCCGATTGGCTCAGGTAGCAGAACTGGTAAAGGCCCAGGGCGTGACGACGATCTACTACGAAACCCTGGTTGATCCCAAGGTGGCGAAAACCCTGGCGGAAGAAACCGGCGCGACGGCGGCAGTCCTGGACCCGCTCGAAGGCCTTGTCCCCGGTACCTCCGGTGACTACCTGTCGATCATGCAAGCCAACCTCAAGACGCTCCAACAGGGCCAGGTCTGCCCATGACCGCTGCGGTAGAGGTCGACGACCTCGTGGTGCGTTACGACGGCACGACCGTGCTCGACGGCATCAACATGGCAGTGCAACCCGGCGAGTTCGTCGCCCTGCTCGGATCGAATGGCGCAGGTAAGACCACGCTGCTGCGGGCGATGCTCGGACTGACAGCGGCGACCAGCGGCCAAGTACTGCTGTCCGGGGTTCCATTGGCGGACTTTTCAGACTGGCATGGCGTCGCGCTGGTACCCCAGCGGCTACCGACAGTCGGGGCCGTCCCGGTCTCGGTGGAGGAAGTGGTGGCCGCCGGGCGCATCGGCCGTCGGCCCCGGCTTCGGCCCCGAGCCGCAGACAAGCAGGCGGTGACCGCCGCCCTCGACGCCGTTGACCTGCTGGACCGCCGACGAGCCCGACTCGACACGCTCTCCGGTGGACAGCAACGCCGAGTGCTGATCGCGCGGGCCCTGGCAACCGGCGCCCGCACCCTCTTCCTGGACGAACCGACTGCTGGCGTCGACGCCGACGCTCAACATCGGCTTGCCGAGGTACTAGCCGATTTCGCCGGCTCGGGTGGCACTGTTCTGCTCGTGACGCACGAGTTGGGCATGCTCACACCGCTGGTAACACGCACGGTTGTGCTCGCCAACGGACGGATCGCATTCGACGGGGTAACTCCGCCGCCGGACTTCCTGCACGACCACGTGCACCACCACAGCCAGGATGATCCCCACAACCGGCCGGCCGGGCCACTGATGGAGAGTTGAGATGGGCTCCCCACTCAGCTACGACTTCATGCAGCGTGCACTGGTGGCAGCCGTCCTGGTCGGGATCGTCGCGCCCCTCATCGGCTCCTTCCTGGTGCAACGCCGACTGGCGCTGCTCGGCGACGGGATGGGCCACGTGGCGCTGACCGGCGTCGGTCTGGCATTCCTGCTGGACACGGCTCCGCTACCCACCGCGATGCTCACTGCTGCGGCAGGTGCCTTCCTGATCGAATTCATTCGCGATCGCAGTCGGACCGCGGGCGATGTCGCGCTGGCACTGCTGTTCTACGGCGGAATCGCCGGCGGGGTGCTGTTCGCCTCGATGTCTGCAACCAAGTCGGCGGCGTCCTTGAACGCCTACCTGTTCGGGTCTTTGACGACCGTCTCCGGCCAGGATTTGATCGCGCTGGTGGTGATGTCCGTGCTGATCCTCGCCGTTCTGGCGCTCTACGGTCGCCAACTCTTCGCCGTGTCTCTGGACCCCGAAGTGGCCGCAGTCCAGGGGATCCCAGTCAAGGCCATGAGCACCCTGATCGCCATGCTGGCCGCGGTGACCGTCGTCGTCGGAATGCGAGTGGTCGGGCTGCTGCTCGTCAGCGCGATAATGATCGTCCCGATTGCCGCCGCCCAACAGATCGCGCCATCCTTCCGCACAACGATGGCCCTCGGATCGCTGCTGGGAGTCGTGGCAGCTGTGCTGGGCCTGACCTTCTCCTTCTATGTTGACGTCCCACCCGGTCCCGCGATCGTCGTCCTGGCATTGCTGCTCTTCGCGGTCCTGGCCCTCGTCGCAGTGCCACTGAGACGGCGAGCATCGCGCCGACAACCCGATCGGAGCACCGCGTGAACAACTCGAAGGCCTGGCCTCCGGCCGCGACACCGTCGCCGCACACGGAAACCACAGCCATGCCCACAACCCCATCGATAACCTCTGAAGCCGCACTCGCGGGTCTGCGGCCCACTCGCCAACGCACGGCAGTCCTGCGCGGGCTGGAGACGGCGGATGACTTTCGCAGCGCCCAGGAATGGCACGAGAGCATCACCGGTGGCGGCGAAGCGGTCGGCTTGACCACCGTGTATCGAACGCTGGCCGCCTTGGCTGCGGCTGGGGCCATCGATTGCATCGTCGGCGCCGACGGGGAGGCACGCTATCGCCGCTGCTCAGAAGGACACCACCACCACCTCGTCTGCCTCTCCTGTGGTGCGACCGTGGAGGTCGCGGCACCGGACGTGGAAGCCTGGGCGAGCCGAACGGCCGATGTGCACGGCTTCACCGACATCAGCCACACCGTCGAGATCTTCGGCCGATGCCAGGACTGCTCGGCGCTGGACCCGCCTGACTCGGTCTACAGGTAAGGATTCTTCGGCTGGGGTATCTGTGCGATCGACGACACCTGCACCCACGGCACCGCATCCGCTCGTTCGGTACCGCCGCCGGGGAGATAACTGCCAGTCACCCGCACCCAACTGTTCGCAGGAAGCTGGGTAACCGCGTCACCACGGGGCTGCACTTTCGTGGCCACCGCATCGGCCGCACAGCAGGTCAACGACAGCCTCGTCAACACCCAGTTGCCATTCCCGGTGGGCGTGACGAAGCCGACTAGCTCCACGTTTCGGCCGACCAAAGTCTTCTCCCCACCCCAGACTGCCCGGGTGGCGTAGTCGTCAAGTGGCACCGGCACGGGATCACCCGGTGGCAGCGGCTCGAACAGGCTGCTTGTCGCGGGCTGCGCGACGCTGGCCTCCTGCCGGGCGGCGCTGTAGGCACCCAGCGGCGGCGGCGCCACCAGGAAGATGGCCGCCACCGGCAGCAACAGCAGCCACGCGGTACGCATCGAGCCGTGTCGGTGACCGTCATCAGCCACATCAACGGCCAGATGACTCAGCGCGGCATGCTCGGAACCGGCAGTCAAGGCCGCGTCATGGGTATGGCCGGGGTCCGACTCGGCGGTAGCTGGCGAACCCACTCTGCGCAAGGAATCGAGCAGCGCCATCACCCCCAGCACCAGCAGCACCGCGGCGGCGACTATCAGGTAGGGCCGCATCCCCGCCTTCACGTAGTTGAGGTAGGCGCCACCGATGCAGATCCGCATGATCGCCCCGCCGACCAGGATCAGCAGCACCCCCTGCACCTCGCGCTTCACCGCAACCTCGCCCTCGTCACAGCAACCACACCCCGACGCCGACCGCCACCACGATCGCGACCACAAAGGTGACTGGCGCGAACCTGACCGCGAACGATCGACCGAAAGTGCCGGTCTGCAAGGCGATGAGCTTCAGGTCGACCATCGGACCGACCACCAGGAATACCAACCGAGATGTCAGCGAAAACTCAGTCAGACTCGCCGCCACGAAGGCGTCCGCCTCCGAACAGATGCTCAGCAGTACGGCCAGCAGTGCCATCGCAAGTACCGAGATCAGCGGATTGTCAGCGACCGCCTGCAACCATTCTCGCGGCACGACGACATTGAGGACGGCCGCAGTCAGCCCGCCGATCACGAGGAAACCACCGGCGTGCAGAAAGTCATGCGCCGCCGTGAGACGGAAGGTGTGCCAGTTGCTGACGCCGGTCAAGTGGTCGCGTCGAGGGATCCGAATCCACTCCGATTTCCCCAACTTGAGCCACAGCAAGCCGACGATGATCGCCGTTGCGAGTGAGGCGAGAAAACGGGCTAGCGCCATCTCGGGATTGTTCGGGAACGCCACGAAGGTGGAAGCGATCACGATCGGGTTGATCGCTGGCGCCGAAAGCAGGAACGTTAGGGCGGCCGCCGGCACAACACCGCGGGCGATGAGCCCGCCCGCAACTGGCACGGACGCGCACTCGCAGCCGGGCAAAACCGCGCCAGCCGCGCCCGCCACCGGAACCGCCAGGGCGGGTCGGCTGGGCAGAGCGCGTTGCCAGAAAGATGCCGGGATAAAAGCCGCGATGATTCCCGACAGCACAACGCCGAGCACCAAGAACGGCAACGCCTGCACAATTATCGACACGAATATCGTGGCGCCAGCCTGTAGCCGCGGCGAGTCGAACAGCGCGGAAATCCACTGTTGACCGACCAAGACCACGATCAGCCCGACGGTGAGCCACTCCAACGCACCGGGTCGCCACGGCTTGCGGCCAACGACCGGAGTTTGCTCCGTGGTGGTCACGGTGTTCCGGGATCCTGTCGTGGATCCGCAGGGGGCGGCAACACCGGTGGGGCGCCGCCATAGCGACGCTCCCGCTGCGCGTACAACTCCACTGCATGCCACAGGTGGCGACGGTCGAAATCAGGCCAGAGTGTGTCCAGAAAAACCATCTCGGCGTAGGCAGCCTGCCACAGCAGGAAGTTGCTCGTCCGCTGTTCGCCACTGGAACGTACGAAGAGGTCCACATCGGGCATCTCCGGGTCATACATGTGGCGAGCCAAGGTGCGGTCGTCGATCTTGTCCGGCTTCAGTCGGCCCGCCTGTACCGCCCGGGCGACAGACGCAGTCGCGTCGGCGATCTCGGCCCGACCGCCGTAGTTGACGCACATCGTCAACGTCAACCGGTCGTTGCCGCGGGTGAGCCGCTCTGCCTCGTCAAGTTCCTTGACCACACTTCGCCACAGCCTCCCGCGGCGCCCGATCCAGCGGACCCGGACACCCATCCGGTGTAACTCGTCGCGGCGACGTCGGATCACATCCCGGTTGAAGCCCATCAGGAACCGGACCTCTTCCGGGGATCGCTTCCAGTTCTCGGTCGAGAACGCATAGGCCGAAACCCATCGCACCCCCAGTTCGAGAGCACCGTGCACGCAGTCCAGCAGGCTCGCCTCGCCGGCCTCATGGCCAGCGGTGCGTGGCAGCCCCCGCAGGTGCGCCCACCTGCCATTGCCGTCCATCACGATCGCGACATGGTTGGGTATCAGGTCGGCCGGGATCTCAGGCGGGCGCGCGCCCGAGGGATGCGGGGTGGGCGGAACTGGGATGTGCTGGACCACCTCAGCATCTTCCCACTCGAAGGAGCCCGGACCAATCAGCGACTCGGGGCTGTGGACGTTCCTCAGTCCGACTCTGGCTCCTGCGGCCTATCGTCCGCCCGGTCCACCAATCGCAACGACCTCAGCCTGTTCTCCATGTGCCATTGCACGTAGGCGGCCACCAGACCGCTCGCCTCCCTGCGAGACCGCTCGATGCTGGCGTCGGCAACCAGCCAGTCCCCGGTCAGCAGCGCCGACATCAACAACAGCGTTGCGGCCGCGGGAGCTGCGGATCCCGGCAACCGGCATGCTCGGCACAGCGATCCGCCCGCGGCGACGTGGAATGAGCGGTGTGGCCCGGGCTCACCACACCGAACGCACGTATCGAAGGAGGGTGCCCAGCCCCCGATGGAGAGCGATCGAAGCAGGAAGGCATCAAGCACTAGGCCGTGCGCGTGCTCGCCGGCGGCCAACGAACGCAACCCGCCGACGAGTAGCAGGAACTGCTGCCGCGCGGGTTCCCCCTCCACCGGTGTCAACTTCTCGCTGGCCTCGAGCATCGCTTGGCCCGCGGTCCACCGGCCGTAGTCGGCGCACAGTCGAGCGCCGAACGAATCGATGGTCTCGACCTGGGTGACGATCTCCAACGACCGTCCCGTGTGGAATTGGACATCAATGTGTCCAAGGGGCTCGAGGCGGGAGCCGAAGCTACTGCTGGTCCGGCGCACTCCCTTGGCCACAGCGCGGACTCGACCCCGGTCCCGGGTCAGCACGGTGATGATGCGGTCGGCCTCGCCCAGTTTGTGGCATCGAAGGACGATCCCCTCGTCTCGGATCAACGGCACGGGCACCATTCTGCGCCCCATCGGGCCGACAACTCGGGCGCCCCACTCGAATCGATAAACCGCACCCGTTAATGGAGTCACTCGGGCACCATGGGTCCATGTCCGAACGCCAACCCGAACCCGACGCAGGGGCGACGGCGCCGGTAGAGATCCCGGTGGTCCCCGCGGATGCCGACGGCCCCGGCTTACCCCCCAGCACGGCGGGCCAACCGGGGAAGCTCGTCTGGGTGGCATTGGACCCGAGGTGGTTACGCAAGGCGGTAGTGGCGATCCTGCTGCTCTTCGTCATCCTGCAGATCGGGACCTGGATCTTTCACAGCATCGGGTCCTTCCTGTTCCTGCTGCTGCTCGCCTTCCTGCTGGGGATTGCGCTCGAGCCGATCGTCGGCTTCCTCACTCGCCGCGGGATGCGCCGAGGGTTGGCCACGGGGATCGCGATGCTCACCTTCTTTCTGGCCGCGCTGGTGTTCGTCGCGGTGTTCGGTGGCCTGTTGGTGAGCCAGATCTCGGAACTGATCCAGCAACTCCCGCGCATCCTCGACAGTGCAGCCGACTGGGTCAACACCACCTTCGACAAGGATCTCGACCCAGACGCGCTGCAGAAGACCTTCAACATCACTCCTCAGCAGATAGCCACCTGGGCCAGCGGCCTCGCCGGCGGCGTCCTAGGGGTCATCTCCAGCACCGTCGGCCTCGTCTTCCAAGGTTTCACGATGGTCCTGTTCGCGTTCTACTTCTCAGCTGACGGCCCACGGTTGCGTCGGACCATTGCCGGCTGGCTGCCAGCCCGCCAACAGCGGGTATTCGTGGCGGTCTGGGATATCACCGTGCAGAAGACTGGCGGTTTTGTTGTGTCGAGACTGCTACTCGCCCTGGTCTCGACCCTGTTCACATCCATCTTCCTGTTCATCATCGACGTCCCCTACTGGTTCGCCCTCGGTCTGTTCACCGGGGTCGTCAGCCAGTTCATCCCGACCGTCGGCACCTACCTGGGGATAGCGCTGCCATGTCTGGTGGCCGTCTTCAACGATCCGCTGGACGTCGTCTGGATCATCATCTTCGGGACCGCCTACCAGCAGATCGAGAACTACTTCTTCTCACCTCGGATCTCGTCGAAGACGCTGGACATCCACCCTGCGATCGCCTTCGGATCGGTGATAATCGGGGCGGCCCTCTTCGGCGCGATGGGCGCCCTGATCGGCATCCCGCTCGCAGCGGCGATCACCTCGATCGTGCAGACCTTCGGCCGTCGCTACGAGCTGATCCCGGAACTGCAGCTCACCGAGCGGGCCACCAGGGGCAACCAGCGTCGCGAGGATGCGGCCGAAGTGTCGGGGGACAACTACGCCCCGATCCCAGACTGACGGGCCCGACTAGAACCCCAACCGCCGCAACTGCTTCGGGTCCCGCTGCCATTCCTTGGCGACCCGGACGTGCAGGTGCAGATATACCGGAGTGCCGAGCAGGGCCTGGATCTGCGCGCGGGAGTCCGCGCCAATCTGCTTCAGCCGACTTCCTCCCCGCCCGATCACGATCGGTTTCTGGGAATCCCGCTCCACGTGGATAGTTGCATGAACGTCCAGCAGCGGCTTGCCCTCCGGCCGGTCAGGCCGGGCAACCATCTCCTCCACCGTCACCGCTATCGAGTGCGGCAGTTCCTCGCGAACACCGGCCAATGACGCCTCCCGAATGAGCTCGGCGACCAGCGTCTCCTCCGGCTCATCTGTCAGCACTCCGGCCGGGTAGAGCGCCGGACCCGCCGGCAGGCTCGCCACCAGCACGTCCCCGAGCACATCGACGTTGTCGCCTGACAGCGCCGACACCGGCACCACGTCATCGGGGGTCAGGCCGGCGGCCAGACACATGGCGTGCGCCGCGGCAAGTACCGCAGCCCCGGCAGCTTTGTCCACCAGGTCCATTTTGTTGACGACCAGCACCACCCCGGCCCGACGGAGGCTGGCAAGTTGCTCCGCCAGATACCGGTCACCGGGACCCGGCTTCTGGTCCGCGGGGAGTACCAGCCCGACGGTGTCAACCTCCGACCAAGTTGTCCGGACGATGTCGTTCAGCCGTTCGCCCAGCAAGGTCCTGGGTTTGTGCAGTCCGGGCGTGTCCACCAATACCAATTGCGCGTCGTCGCGGTTGACGATCCCTCGGATGGCGTGCCGCGTGGTCTGCGGCCGTTCCGAGGTGATGGCCACTTTCTGACCGACCAGGGCGTTGGTGAGGCTTGACTTGCCCACGTTGGGGCGGCCGACCAGGCACGCGAATCCAGACCGGAATGTCACGTCGCAATCTCCTCGACCACGGCGCCGGCAGCGTCGCACAATAGGTACGCCACCCCGGGTCCACCCAGATCTCGAACACAGGTCAAGGAGGCTTCCTCCACCACTGGGGCGTCACTCACCACCACCACCGCCTCGACTCCGCGAGCGCCCGCCGCGGCCGCTTGGGCCACCGCGAGCTGGACGGCCGTCAAGGTCAGCGACGGCAACCGAACTTCAGCGGCGGAGTAGGTCCGGCCGGTGTCGTCTCGAAGGGCAGCGCCGGCATCGGCACTGATCCGCCCTCGAGCACCCCTGGCCAAGGTCACGAGTTTCGCATCTTCTGCACGCATGCCACTACTTCCCATCTCGGTTGTTCGACGCTGTTCGGCTAGGCTCCGGCAGGTTGTCGACGGCCCGGATCACGCGGATGGTCGCGACCTTGTTCCGGCGACCCTCGGCATCTTCTGCGGTCAACCGGAAGTTGCCCACGGTGGTTTCACTCCCCGGGATCGGCACCACCCCGAGTCGGCGGGCGAGCAGGCCAGCGACCGTGTCCACCCCCTCGGATTCCGAGGTCACGGTCAGCCCGGTCAGCTCGGCGAAATCATCGATGCTCATCCTCGCGCTGATCCGATAGTCGCCTGGACCCAGTTGACGACAGTCGGGGATCTCGGCCAGATCGTATTCGTCGGTGATTTCGCCGACGATCTCCTCCAGGATGTCCTCCACCGTGACCAGGCCGGCGGTGCCACCGTACTCATCGACCAACAGCGCCAAATGGGTCCGGCTCGCTTGGAATTCCCGCAGCAGGTCGTCTGCCGGCTTCGAATCGGGGACCAGCATCGCCGGCCGCATCACCTCAGCCACCTGGACCGAGTCAGCAGCCTGGTCATCCTCGTGGATCCGACTCACCACATCCTTGATGTGCAGCACGCCGACAATATCGTCGAGGTCATCCCCCACCACCGGGATGCGTGAGAAACCCGAGCGCAGCGACAGCGACAGCCCCTGTCGAAGCAACTTGCTGCGCTCGATCCAGACCATTTCAGTCCTGGGCACCATCAGCTCACGGACCAGCGTGGACCCTAGCTCGAACACCGAATGCAGCATTCGCTGCTCGTCGGGCTCAATCACCAGATTCTCCCGCGCCCGGTCCAGCATCTCGCGCAGCTCCGCTTGAGTTGCGAACGGTCCCTGCCGGTACCCCTTGCCCGGAGTCACCGCATTTCCGAGCAGAATAAGCAACCGGGTCAGCGGACTGACGAGCGCCGCAAGCGCCCGCACCAGCCCGGCCGAGCGCAGCGCGAGCGCGTCGGCATGCTGTTGCCCCAGGGTGCGGGGCGCGACCCCGAGCAGAATGAAGTTCGCGATCAGCATCACCACAGTGGTGATCAGCAAGGCAGTCCCCGGCGACTTGCCGCTCTGCACCAGAATCATCATCACCAGCGCGACTGCCAACACTGTCAGCGCCATCCGCACCAGCAGCAGTGCGTTGACGAATCTGGCTGGGTCCCGGGCGACCGGCAGCAGGCGGGTGGCACCGGGTCGACCCTCGGCCACCAGGTGTTCCGCACGCACTCGGCTCATCCTGGAGACCGCAGCCTCGATGGCCACCAAAACGCCGGCCACTACCTCGGCAACGATGGCGGCGATCAGGGCGATCACGTTCGCCTCGGTCACCGAGCCTCTCCCTCGGCTAGTCGCACGAGCGCGTTCCACTCGGCAACCAGCCTGTTCTGCAGCCCGAACATCAGCCGTTCCTCGTCTGGCTCGGCATGGTCGTAGCCGAGTAGGTGCAGACAACCGTGCGTCAACAGGATCCCGACTTCATGCCGGGTGTGGTGACCTGCCATCTCTGCCTGCGCATGGGCCACTTGCGGACAGATCACGATGTCGCCGAGCAGTCCCTCGACTGGCGGCTCACCCTCGCGCGGCGGGCGCAACTCATCCATTGGAAAACTCAGCACATCCGTGGGTCCACCCTCATCCATCCACGTCACATGCAGGTCGGTCATCGCGCTCTCATCGACGAACACCACCGAAAGTTCAGCCTGCGGGTGGATGCGCAGCCGATCCAACACGAATCGCGCCTGCTCAGCGATCGACACCTCGTCGACCGGGTAGTCAGACTCGTTGATGACCTCGATCATCTGGCGCCCCCCGGTCGGGCTGGTCGACGCGACCCTGGATCGCTCGAGTGGGGCGCACCCTGCCGTTCGTCATATCGGCCATAGGCGTCCACGATCCGGCCCACCAGCCTGTGCCGGACCACATCGGCACTGGTCAACCGGCAGAAGGAGACGTCATCGATACCGGTCAGAATGTCCTGCACTATTCGAAGTCCGCTGTTGGTGCCCGATGGCAGGTCCACCTGGGTGACATCGCCAGTGACGACCATGGTGGAAGAGAATCCCAACCTGGTCAGGAACATCTTCATCTGCTCGGGCGTGGTGTTCTGCGCCTCGTCCAGGATGATGAACGCATCGTTGAGGGTCCGACCCCGCATGTAGGCCAGCGGGGCGACCTCGATGGTGCCGGAGGTCATCAGTCGAGGGATCTTGTCAGGGTCGATCATGTCGTGCAGCGCATCATAGAGCGGGCGCAGGTAGGGATCGATCTTCTCACTGAGGGTGCCGGGCAGGAATCCCAACCGCTCCCCCGCTTCCACCGCTGGGCGGGTCAGGATGATCCGGTTCACCGCCTTTGACTGCAGGGCCTGGACTGCCTTCGCGACCGCCAGGTAGGTCTTACCCGTCCCCGCCGGTCCGATCCCGAAGACGATGGTGTGGGCGTCGATCGCATCGACATAGTGCTTCTGGTTCAGCGTCTTCGCACGGATCGTCCGACCGCGGGAGCTCAGAATGTTCGATGTCAGCAACTCCGCCGGCCGGACATCGCCGTTCTCGCGCAGGATGCCCACGGACCGCTCGACGGCTTCGGCCGTGAGCCCCTGACCCGCCCGCAACACGATCAGGAGCTCGGCGAAGAGTTGCTCGGCGAGCACCACATCCGATTCCGGACCGGTGATCCTGATCTCGTTTCCGCGGACGAAGAAGTCGGTGGCCGGCAGCAGCCTCTCCAACAGGCGCAGGTGTTCGTCGCCGACGCCCAGCATGGCCACCATCGGCTGCGATGACGGAATCACAACGGTCGCGGTGGCGCTCAGTTCAGACATCGCAGCCACCATCCACCCGCCGCCTCACCCTCGCCCGACTCACCCGGGCGGCCACGACAGATGGCGGCCGCCCAGCACGTGCAGGTGCACATGGTTGACGGTCTGGCCCGCGTCGGCGCCGCTGTTCAACACCAGTCGGTAGCCGCCACCGAGGCCATCGGACTCGGCGACTTCGGCCGCCACCCCGGCCAGCCGACCCAACAGCGCGGGATTCGCGGCCGCGAGATGGGCGGCGTCCACATGGTGCTCCCGAGGGATCACCAGGACATGGGTCGGTGCCTGCGGATTGACGTCTCGGAAGGCCACGATCGCACCGTCGGAATAGACGATCTCGGCAGGGATCTCACGCGCGGCGATTCCGCAGAACAGACAGTCGCTCATGGCTCCATCATGACGGCTCACCCGTCGATCCGCTGCCCTGGGGGCGGTCCCGACTCAGTCGCCCGATTGCAGCGCTGACCAAAGTGGCCGCCACGGCGCCGGCGGTTGAGGTGCGCAACACCGTCGGTCCGAGTAGAACCTCATCTGCCCCGGCCGCCACCAGTTCCGCCAACTCCTCGTCGGCTATTCCGCCCTCGGGTCCGACAATCAACACGAACGTCCCCCCGGACGTCGAACCGACCCGCTCGGTAACCGCCCCGGCCAACCCGGTGGCCGCCGCCAGATCGTCGACCAACGACGCGTCGGCGCCTTCGTGTAGGACGTATGAATGGTCCGCCGCCCGGATGATTTCCACCAATCCGCTGAGCTGGACCGGACCCTCGACGACCGGCAGCCGCACCCGCCGCGACTGCTTGGCCGCCTCGGCGGCCGTCCGACGCCACCTGAACAGTCCCCGGTCTACCTTGTCGGGAACCCACTTGGCCACGCATCTGTTCGCCTGCCAGACAACGATCCGATCCACTCCGACCTCGGTCAGCAACTCCACCGCCAGATCGGCCCGCTCACCCTTGGGCAGGGCCTGCACGACGGTGATTGCAGGGTCCGGCGCCGGTTGCCGGCCCGCCTCACGGACGGCAAGGATCAACGAGTCCCGACCCCTGAGCTCAACGATCGGACCCCGCGCCCAGCAGCCATCGCCATCGGTGAGCACGAGTTCCTCCCCGATCCGGTGGCGGCGAACGGTTACCGCGTGCCGCCCCTCGGGGCCCGCCAGTTCCAGCCGTTGCTCCGGCTGCGGATTGGTCAGACCTGGCAGTAGGTAGACCGGATAGGTCGGCCTACTTGCCACCGAAAGAGTCCTTGAGCCGGGAGAAGAAGGATCGGCAGCTGTGCGCCATGAGACCTATTGACATTCGACTGATGCCATTCGACTGGCGGGAACGCATAGCGGCTTCGGCCTTTCGTCTGCGATCTGGAGCCATTGTCGATCACACGGTCATGAGCGTACACTCCTGCCACAACGGAGAGGGATGATCAGCGTGAAGGCAGCGGCGCTCACCGTCATCCTCGCCGTGGTAGGGATAGCAGTTGTGCCGGTGCAGGCCCCGGCCGTGCGGGCCGCCCCAGCACCCAGGACCTTTGCGATCGTGAATGTAGTCAGTGGCGACACAGTGCGCGTGGCTACCGGGAATGGAATCAAGTCAGTTCGCCTGATTGGCGTCGACACCCCCGAACCCGGTCACTGTCTGGCCGCCACGGCAACCCACTTCACCGGGTCCTTCATCCAGCGCCAACGGGTCAACCAAGTGCGCGTGGTGATCCCCACCGGATTCGTCGGCCGGACGGATCGACTGGGCAGGCTGATGGGCTACGTGCAGAGCCGCACCAGCGATCTTGGTACCGCCTTGCTACAACATCGGGTGGCCATCGCCCGATACGACTCGCTTGACGGATACCTACACCACCCTCGCCAGGGACTCTACCGGGCGATTTCCCCAGGCCGAGCCAGTGCGCCAGCAGTCTGCATCTTGGGACCGGTGCCCACCCCAACCCCCACCCCAACCCCCACGCCGACCCCCACGCCGACCCCAACGCCTACACCCACGCCGTCCGGCGACGTGACGGTCGTGGCCGC
This sequence comes from uncultured Actinomycetes bacterium, assembly GCA_964547485.1. Classification (GTDB taxonomy): domain Bacteria; phylum Actinomycetota; class Actinomycetes; order S36-B12; family UBA10799; genus JACJWR01. The sequence goes on along the minus strand of CAZJNU010000016.1, from coordinate 24,048 downwards.
GGGTGATGTGGCTTTTGGTGTTGGCGGCGGCAATTCGAAATACACCGGTGACCTGATCCAGGCGAACATCAATCGCTACTTCAAAGTGCTGGCGCTTGGAGACCTGCAGTACTACGACGGCCAGTACAGCGACTTCCTGACTTCCTACGACACAACCTGGGGGCAGTTCAAGGCCAAGACCGCGCCGGTGATGGGCAACCACGAGGCGGACGGCGCGGGTTACTTCGACTACTTCAACGGAGTCGGCGTCACCGACGGACCGGCCGGCACCCGAGATAAGGGCTGGTACTCCTACGACACCGGGACCGCCACGGACAGCGGCTGGCACGTGGTCGCACTGAACTCCGAGTGCGTCGGAAAGCCGTGCGGGACCGAGCAGTTGACCTGGCTGCAAACCAATCTGGCGGCCAGCCTGAAACCCTGCACCATGGCCTACTGGCACAAGCCGCGGTTCTCATCCGGCCCTCATGGAAATGATGCCGGCATGCAGCCGTTCTGGGACCTGCTCAACCAATACGGCGCCGAGGTTGTTCTGTCCGGTCATGACCACGACTACGAACGGTTTGCCCCGATGAACACCGACGGGGTGCGCGATGATGCCCGCGGTGTCCGACAATTCGTGGTCGGCACCGGGGGCTTCGGCTTCTACGCTATCGGTAACACCCCGAACTCCGAGGCACGCAACAGCGATACTCTCGGTGCGCTGGAGGTTGACCTGCAGGCGAACTCCTACAGCTGGACTTTCGTCCGCTCAGATAACCCCGGCAACGGCACCTTCACCGACTCCGGCACCGCTACCTGCCACGGCAAGTAGGCCAACGCTTTCCGCGGTTTCGGAGGTTCGGTCTACTTGCCGCCGAAGGAATCCTTCAACCGGGAGAAGATCCCGCCGCGTGCCTGCTCCTCGAAACCCGTCGGCGCCTCCTCCGATCGAAGCTCGGCCAACTCCTTGAGGAGTTCCGTCTGCCGAGCATCCAGCCGGCTGGGGGTGACCACGTCTATCCGAACATGCAAGTCGCCGCGGCCGTGCCCGCGCAACCGGTTGACGCCGGCGGCCTTGACAGTCTCCACACTGCCGGACTGGGTGCCCGGCCGGACGTGGATCTCAATCTCATCGTCGAGCGTGGCCAGCGGAATCGTTGTGCCTAGGGCCGCCGCCGTCATCGGGACGCGCAGGGTGGCGAACAGGTCGTCGCCCTCCCGGCTGAACACCTCGTGAGGCCGCTCGTGGATCTCGACGTAGAGGTCGCCGGCCGGCCCGGCCCCGGGTCCGGCCTCACCCTCACCGGCGAGCCTGATCCGGTTCCCGGTCTCCACACCTGCGGGGATCTTCACCGAGACTGTCCGGCGGGTCCGAACCCGGCCGTCGCCCGCGCATTCAGGACACGGATGAGGTATCAGCGTGCCGTACCCCTTGCACTGTGGGCATGCCCGCGCGGTCATCACCTGGCCGAGGAAGGACCGTTGCACCGACTGGATCTGTCCCCTGCCCTGACACATGGTGCAGGTGACGAGGTCGGTCCCCGCGGCCGTGCCCTCGCCATGACAGGTGGGGCAGCCGATCGCGGTGTCCACTGTGATGTCCTTGACGGTGCCAAAAGCCGTCTCCTGCAGGTCGAGTTCCACCTGGATGAGCGCGTCCTGTCCGCGCCGGACGCGGGGGCGTGGGCCTTGGTTTCCGCCGCCACCGAAGAACGCATCCATGATGTCGCCGAAACCGAAACCGGCACCGCCGGCGCCTGGTCCTGCCCCGCCCAACGGATCGCCACCCAGGTCGAACATCTGCCGCTTCTCGGGATCCGAGAGGACCTCGTAGGCGGCCGTCACATCCTTGAACTTGTCCTGCGTCAATGGATCGGGGTTGACGTCCGGATGCAGCTCGCGGGCCAGCTTGCGGTAGGCCCGCTTGATCTCCTCGGCCGTGGCGTCGCGGGGCACGCCGAGAACCTCGTAGTAATCCACCTGTGGGTTCCGCCTTCATCTCGTTGACCGCCGGTTGCGGCTGTCGGTTGCTGCCTGTGGGTGCTGGTGCTGGTCTGCCAGTTAGATTCGATCTCCGATGATGCGGCCCAGGTACCGTGCGACGGCATGGACCGCACCCATGGTCGCCGCGTAGTCCATTCTGGTTGGGCCCACTACTCCAAGGTGGGCAACGACTTGGTGACTGCTGCCGTAGCCGGTGGTCACGACGGATGCACCAGCGAGTCCGGTCACTTCGTTCTCGGTTCCGATCCGTACCGACACTGTGCGCAGGTCCGGGCCGGAACCGGTCTCCTCACCCAGCAGTCGGAGCAGAACCATCTGCTCCTCCAATGCGGCAAGAACCGGCTCCAGCGCGGAGCCGAAATCCTCCCCGGCCCGGGCGAGGTTGGCGGTGCCGGCCATCAGCACCCGATCGTCACGCCGCGGTCCCACCGCGTCCACCAGCGCAGCCACGACGGCCGCTGCGGCATTCCCGGCCTCTGGCCGCACCCGGTCGGCTATCCCTTCCGTCGCCGCTCGGACGGCGTCGAAGGCAACGTCAGCGCACGCGGCATTGACCAGGATCTTGATCTCCGAGACGGCCTCCTCGGACAGCGGCGAGTTGAGCTCGACCAATCGTTGGTCGACGCTGCCGGTATCGGCGATCACCACGACCAACAGCCGGACCGGGCCGAGACCGACTACCTCCACGTGTCGGATCGATGAGCGCTGCAGCGACGGGTACTGGACGACCGCAACCTGGTGGGTCAATTGGGACAGCAGTTTCACTGTTCGCACGACAGTGTCGTCGAGGTCCACTGCGCCACCCAGGAAGGTGTGGATGGCTTGCCGCTCCGAGGGGCTCAGCGGTCGCAACGCCGTCAACTGGTCGACGAAGTAGCGGTAGCCCTTGTCGGTCGGCACGCGGCCGGCACTCGTGTGGGGGGCCACGATGTAGCCCTCCTCCTCCAGCAACGCCATGTCATTGCGGATCGTTGCGGGACTCACACCGAGTTGGTGCCGCTCCACCAACGCCTTGGACCCCACCGGCTCTCTCGTGTTGACGTAGTCGACCACGATGGCGCGCAGCACCGAGAGCTTGCGTTCATCAAGCACTTTGCCCTCCATCGCCGCCCTGGACCGGTGACCTCCGAACCAGTCGGACCCGTCCACCGCATGGCGCAAGTTGGCACCCGAGGTCCGCGAGTGCCAGTCTACTTCCCCGCTGCGCCCAGACGAGTCGCCCACACGGCTCAGGGGCATTACGGCGCCGAATGACCCCATGATTGATCATTGAATGGCTACGCTTCGTTACGAATCGGGCATTGCCCGAGGTTCACCTCGGATCAGGAGGATCCATGTCGCAGATGCCGCCCCCGCCGCCAGACCAGGGACCGCCTCAGCCACCGTACGGCCAGGAGCCACCGCAGCAACCACCGCCGACGGGTCAGGGCCAGCCTCCCTACGGCGCCCCCAGCCAGGGCGGCCAGGGCGGCTATCCAGGTCAGGGGCAGCCAGCGGGACAGCCCCCCTACGGTGCCCCCGGCCAGCAGGGTGGGCCGGGCTGGCAGCAAGGGCAGCAGCCCTACGGCCAGGGCGGCCAGCCGCCACAGGGCGGATACCCTGACCAGGGCCAGCAAGGCGGGCAACCCCACTACGGTGGCCAACCTTCCTATGGGGCTCAGGGCCAACAGGGCGGGCAGCCCCCCTACGGTGCTCAGCCGCCGTACGGCGGACAGCCTCCCTATGGTGAGGGCAGCGGTCAGCCTCCCTACGGTGGGCAACCCCCGTACGGTCAAGGCGGCGGGCAACCCCCGTACGGCGGCCAACCCCCGTACGGTCAAGGCGGCGGGCAACCCCCGTACGGCGGCCAGCCTCCATACGGCGGCGGCGGGCAACCCCCGTACGGCGGTGGCGCACCGCTCAATTTCTCGGTCGGTAACGCCTACAACTGGGCGTGGAAGAAATTTACCGAGAACTGGGGCGCATTCATCGCGGCATTCGCCGTGTTCGCCGTCGTCGGCCTGGTGATCTACGGAATCTTCTACGCGATCTTCTTCGGCGTTGGGCTGATGGGATCGTCCGGCGGAAACATGGTCTACGACCCGACCACCGGTCAGTACAACTACACCGGCAGCAGCGGGATTCTGGCCATGGGCTTCCTCGGCACCCTCCTGCTCTCGGCGGTGATGGGCTTGATCTTCAGCGCCTACGGATACATCGTGCAATCGGAGGTGATCCGTGGGGCGCTTGGAGTGTCGGCTGGCCAGAAGGTTGAATTCAAGTCGTTCTTCGCCACCGACCGGCTCGGCCGGATAGTTGGCGCGAGCTTCCTGGTTGCGGTTGCAGTCTCGATTGGCTTCCTGCTCTGCTACATCCCCGGGATCATCATCGCGTTCATGACGCAGTACTTCCTCTTCTTCATCATCGACCGGAATCTGGGCGCGGTCGACTCGATCAAGGCCAGTTGGAAGTTCGTCGGCGACAATCTCGGCCCACTCATCCTGATCTACCTGGTGGGAATGCTGATCGCCTTTGTCGGCGCTCTGCTCTGCGGTCTCGGACTGCTGGTGGCGGTACCCGTCATCGTGTTGGCGCAGGCCTTTGCCTACCGGACGCTGCAGCACCAACCTGTCGCACCCTGACAGGCACGCGACAATCCACGGCGGCCCGTCGCCACGGGCGGGCGCCGCCAACTCCAGACGAGAGGCAGACTTGTGACAGAGGACAACACCGCCGCAGGCACACCAGGCGAAGGATCGGCCGGTGACCAGTCGCCGACACCACCGCCACCGCCACCTCCACCCCCTGCCTCAACACCACCGCCACCTCCACCGATGAACCCTGCTGGCGCCGCAACACCCATGTACCCGGGCAGCGGCGCGCCCGACATCGGCGCCGCCTTCAGTTGGGCGTTCGCCAAGTTCGGCAAGAACTGGTCGGTGCTCGTGTCGATGGCCGCCATCCTGGTGGTGATCCGCATCCTCGACTGGCTGCTGAACAGCATCCTTGACGGCGGAGTGGACGACTGCAGCGGAAACCTCACTCAGCAGCAGGCAGCCGAGTGCGTGGCCCGTGTCGGTGGATTCGCGCTGGGCACACTAATCGTGTCGCTGGTAATGGCCCTGGTCTCAGCCGTTGTAATCGTCGGAATCATCCAGGCCTCGCTCAAACTCACCCGCGGTGAGACTCCCGAGTTCAGCGACCTTTGGACGCCCACGAACTTCTGGCAATACATCCTGGTCACAATCGTATTCTGGATCTGCATGTTCTTCGGACTCATCGCGTGCATCCTGCCGGGACTGTTCGTGGCCTGGATCTGGCAGTTCTCCCAGTACGTGGCCCTGGACACCGGCCCCGGCGTCGGGGCTTCACTGGGCCAGAGCTACCGGATGGTGATGGCAAATAAAGGCGTGGCCGTGTTGACCTTGCTGATCTTCGGAATTGCCTGGTCGGTCTCCTACTGGAGCTTCGGGCTCGTCGGATTGTTCACGATTCCCTTCATGGGTCTCTTCATGTCGCATATGTACCGGCAGTTCAACCATCAGCCAGTCGCGCCCTGACCAGGAGTTCCAACACCTAGACGAAAGGAACCACTATGACTGAGCAGAATCCGCCCGCAGGCGTCCCCAGCTACCCACAAGCTCCGCCGACCGCGCGGGGTTTCGCCCCCAACGGCCAGCAGTACGCACCGTGGCACTTGCGGGTGGTCGCGTACATCATCGACGGCATCCCGCCGATCATCTTCTTCCTGCCGTTGTTGTTCGGCATCAACTGGGGCGCACTCAACTCCGGCACCACCACCACCCTGAGCAATGGCACGACCATCACGACGATGAACGAGCCGCCCTTCAATGCATTCTTCTGGGTCTGGTACTTCGTGGGCTTCCTGTTGGTGCTCGCCTGGCTGTTCTGGAACACCTGCTACCGCCAGAGCAAGACCGGTAAGTCCATCGGAAAATCAGCAATGAAGATCACCACGGTGGATAGCAATACCGGTCAGTACAAGGGCTTTTGGTGGCTCTTCCTGCGCCAGTGGCTGCTCGGCTTCGACTTCGCCATCTGCTACGTCGGTGTCCTATGGCCGTTGTGGGACGACCGCCGTCAGTGCCTCATCTCGGACAAGGCGACCAGTGCAGTTGTTCTAAAGGACGCCAAGTAATTCCCGGGTAACAGCGTCGGCAAGCAAGCGGCCCCGGCGGGTCAGGACCATCCGGTCGGACCCGTCGGGGTCGATTGCTTGCCGGGCCAACCCCTCGGCCACGATGCGCGCCACCTGATCAGGGTCTAGGTCGCTCACAGGTAGCCCCTCGGCCAGCCGGATGCCCAGCATCCGCCGCTCGATCTCACGCTCTGGATCCGAAAGGATCTCGGCGCCGGCGACTGGTAATCCCGCAGCCAACCGAGCCGCATAGTCACGCGGGTGGCGGACATTCCACCAGCGGAGCCCGGCCAGGTGCCCATGCGCGCCAGGGCCGAACCCCCACCAGTCCTGTCCACGCCAATAGCCGAGATTGTGACGGGATTCCGCTCCGGGTCGAGCCCAATTCGAGATCTCGTACCATCCGAGGCCAGCCGCGGAGAGGATGTCGTCGGCCGCCTCGTATCGGTCTGCGGCCGTGTCAGGGTCCGGCGTCGCCACCTCACCGCGGCTGATCCGCCGCCCCAGCCGCGTGGTCGGCTCCACGGTCAGGGCATAGGCGGAGATGTGGTCTACCCCGGTGGCGACTGCCCTCTCTAGGGATTCCCGCCACATGGCGGGTGTCTCCCCCGGCGTCCCATAGATCAAGTCCAGACTCACGTGGTCGAAGCCGGCAGCGCGGGCATTCGCCACTGCGCGTTCAGCGCGACCAGCGGTGTGCGTGCGATCCAGCACCGCCAGCACTGTCGGCGACGCACTCTGCATACCGAGACTGATCCTGGTGAAGCCGCCGGCACGTAGTTGCGCAAGATATCCCGCATCGACACTGTCTGGGTTCGCCTCAGTCGTCACTTCCGCGTCGAGCGCCAGGCCAAAGGTGTCCTCGATCGACCGCAGGATCGCGACTAAGTCGGCCGCCGGCAACAGCGTCGGAGTGCCGCCTCCGAAGAAGACCGTGCTGACCAGTCGGCCCGCCGGCCGCAGGGCGCGACCGGCGGCTTCGATCTCAGTCATGACCTGGGACGGGTAGTCCGCCCGACCCACGCCGGGCCCCAATTCCAGGGCCGTATAGGTGTTGAAGTCGCAGTACCCACATCTGCTGGCGCAGTAAGGAACGTGCACGTACACGCCCCACGGCCGCGCACCCGCACCCGCACCCGCACCCGCACCCGCACCCGCACCAAACCTGGCAGCCGCCGACTCAGCCACCAAAGCTGCCGCCTCAGCCCCCGAAACCTCAGCCGCCACCCGCCCACCCTGCCAGCGACCCTCTAACGGCCATCACCCGGGGCGCGGCCGCCACCGATGTCATCTGTGCACTCCATGAACCTCGGAATCGACCTTTGGCGGCCCCAAACACGGCGTGTCGCCCCATTTCCCGACTTCATGGAGTCCCCAGATGACATCAGTCCCCCAACTCCCGGCCTCAGGCGCCTGGGCAGGAGGCCGGGATGGGGCGACTGGGCCCAACTCGACGATCACAGGCTCCCCGCTCCCCGCACCCCGCACCCCGCGCAACTCCGACCCCACAACGCAAAGAAGTCGACGGCCCCCTCTCCCGACACGGAAAGGCTTGCCAGTGTCGGGCGAGGGGGCCGTCGACTTCTGCCCAAGGCTGGACCGAGGTGGGCCCAGCGCAGGGCTCAGGTCGCTCGTGACCTCAGCTGTACATCGCGTCCAGCAGATCCCGGTTCTTGTCCTCCACAACCTTCCGCTTCACCTTCAGGCTGGGGGTGAGTTCGCCGGATTCGATACTGAAGGGCGCCTCGAGGATTTCGAACTTCTTGATGGTCTCCCACTTGTTCAACTCGGAGTTGAGCTTGTCGATGGCAGCACTCACCGTCGAGTGCATCTTCTCGCTCTTGGCCACGGCGGCGAACTGCTTGAGTTCCTCGTCGTTGGCCGGACCGTGGCCAGGCTGCCAACTGGCAGTCATGCCGTTCTCGCCAGCCCACACGAGTACCGCGTCCGGGTCCAACGCAACGAGTGCGCTGGCGAAGTTGCGGTTGTTCGCGTGAACCACCAAGGCCTGAGCCAGGCCGAAGATGGCCTTGAACTTGCCCTCGATCGCCGACGGCGCGATGTACTTGCCGCCGGAGGTCTTGACCAGGTCCTTCTTGCGGTCGGTGATCTTGATTCGGCCCTTGTCATCGATGATGCCGATGTCGCCGGAGGAGAACCAACCGTCTCCGTGCTCGAACACCTCTGCGTTCTCGGCGGGCAGGTTGCGGTATCCCCGCATCACGCCCGGGCCCTTGATCAGGATCTCACCGTCGTCGGCGATCCTGACGGTGGTACCCGGCAACGGCTCGCCACAGGTGCCGAACTGGATGTTGTCGGGGCGCATCAACGTGGTACCGGCTGAGGTCTCGGTCAGGCCGTAGCCCTCGAGGATCGTCAGACCGGCCGCATCGAACCACTCAGCGATGGTGCCGGACAGGGCAGCCGAACCGGAGATGAAGTAGCGGACCCGACCACCCATCAGTGCGTGGATCTTGGAGAACACCAACTTGTTGGCCAGGTTGTACTGCATCCCGCCATAGGGCTGGCCGGCACGCTTCTTGGCCGCCTCCTTCTTACCGACCTCGAATGCCCAGTTGAAGATCTTCGCCTTCAGACCACCGGCGGAGGTGCCGTTCTTGATGGCTCCGGCGTAGACCTTCTCGAAGATGCGCGGCACGCCGGCCATGAAGGTCGGCTGGATGACCGGCAGGTTCTCTACGATCTTGGGCACCCTGCCGTCGACGGCGGTCGAGTAGCCGATCGCCAGCTGCGCGGCCAGCAGCACCTTGCCGAAGGAGTGTGCCATCGGCAACCAGAGGAACTGGACGTCCTCGTCGTTCAAGATTCCCAGACCATCCAGGGACGCACCTTCGTAGGCCCAGTTGGAGTGCGTCAGTTCAACACCCTTGGGTCGTCCGGTGGTACCGGAGGTGTAGATCAGAGTCGAGAGACTGTCCGGGTGGATCGAGGCAGCACGCTCGGTGACGGCGTCGGGTGAGGCCGCGAGCAACTCCTTACCCTTGGCGCGCAGGTCATCCAGGGTGATGACCCAGTCGCCGTCCTCGGCCTTCGCCTCGCCGTCGAACAGGATGATCTTGGCAACGTCCGGCAGGCTCTCGCGCTGGTTGCGAACCTTCTCCACCTGGGACTCGTCCTCAGCGAACAGGTACATGACGTCTGCATCAGAGAGGATGTAGACGACATCTTCCTCGCCCGTGGACGGGTAGACAGTCGTGGTCGCGCCGGCCGACAGCATGATGGCCAGGTCCGCCAGGATCCAGTCGAGCCGCGTTCCCGACGCGATGCCGACCCGCTGCTCTGGCTCGAGACCGATCGAAATCAGCCCGGCAGCCATTTCGGAGGAAGCCTCGTAGGTCTCTTTCCAGGTATACGACTGCCAGCCACCCTCAGCGGTGGGCTTGCGGAAGGCTTCCTTGTCGGGAGTCTTCGCCACCCGATCGATGAACATCTGGGCAACAGTTGTATTCATCTCGGGAAGCGACTCGCGGGCTTGCGTGGTGTCCAAGGCAAAATCCTCCAGATCCCCCGGCGTCGGTTGATGGCCGGACTTAGGACCACACCCTAGGGTGCAAACGGACGAAGTTCACCATCGGGCACGAAGTTTTTCGGGCAAATACCTGCCAGTCGCGGGTCGGGTGTGCCGGACTACTTCTTTGCCGGGTCACCTGAGGTCGACAGAGCGGCGATAAACGCCTCCTGCGGAACCTCGACCCGCCCCACCATTTTCATCCGCTTCTTACCTTCCTTCTGCTTCTCCAGCAATTTGCGCTTACGACTGATATCGCCGCCATAGCACTTGGCGAGCACGTCTTTCCTGATCGCCCTGATGGTCTCCCGGGCGATTACCCGCGACCCGATCGCTGCCTGGATGGGCACTTCGAATTGCTGCCGCGGGATCAACTGGCGCAGCCGCTCGGTCAACCCGACCCCGTAGCTGTAGGCCTTGTCCCTGTGAACGATGGCGCTGAACGCGTCGACCTTCTCCCCCTGCAGCAGCACGTCGACCTTGACTAGCTCGCCCGCCTCCTCGCCGACCGGCTCGTAGTCGAGCGAGGCGTAGCCGCGGGTCCGCGACTTCAACTGGTCGAAGAAGTCGAAGACGATTTCCGCCAGCGGCAGGGTGTAGCGCAATTCCACCCGATCGGCGGACAGGTAGTCCATCCCCAGCATCGTGCCGCGCCGTTGCTGGCACAGTTCCATCACCGTGCCGACGAAATCCGACGGCGCCAGGATCGTTGCGCGGACCACGGGTTCGCGCACTTCGGCGATCTTCCCACCCGGGAATTCGCTCGGGTTGGTGACGATGTGCTCAGTGCCATCCTCCATCGTCACCTGGTAAACAACGTTGGGCGCCGTCGAGATCAGATCGATGCCCGATTCCCGCTCGAGTCGCTCCCGGACAATCTCGAGGTGCAGCAGACCCAGGAACCCGCACCGGAAGCCGAACCCGAGCGCCGCGGAGGATTCCGGTTCGAAGACCAGCGAGGCGTCGTTGAGTTTGAGCTTGTCCAGCGCATCGCGCAGCTCCGGGTAGTCGGACCCATCGATTGGGAAGAGGCCCGAGAAGACCATCGGTTTGGGGTCCTGGTAGCCGCCCAGATCCTGCTCCGCCGGCCGCGAGGTGAGCGTCACCGTGTCGCCCACCCGCGACTGCCGGACGTCCTTGACACCGGTGATCAGGTAGCCGACCTCGCCGGCACCGAGGGCCGGGGCGGGGGTGGGCTCGGGACTGATGACGCCCACCTCCAGCACCTCGTGCGCCGCGCCGGTGCTCATCATCACGATCCGCTCCCGGGTGTGCAGCAGCCCGTCGACCACTCGGACGTAGGTGACCACTCCGCGATAGGTGTCGTAGACGCTGTCGAAGATCAGCGCGCGGGCGGGTCCGTCCGGATCACCGACCGGCGCCGGGACAGTGCGGACGACCTCGTTCAGGAGTTCGTCGACGCCAGCTCCGGTCTTCGCGCTGACCCGCAGCACATCTGCGGCGTCGCAGCCGATGATGTGGGCGAGTTCGGCGGCGTACTTGTCCGGTTGCGCACTGGGCAGGTCGATCTTGTTGAGCACGGGAATGATCTGCAGATCGTTCTCCAGCGCCATGTAGAGATTGGCCAGCGTTTGCGCCTCGATCCCCTGCGCCGCGTCGACCAGCAACACTGCGCCCTCGCACGCCGCCAGGGAGCGCGACACCTCATAGGAGAAGTCGACGTGGCCGGGGGTGTCGATCAGATTCAGGACATAGCCGCGCCCGTCGTCCGCGACATACGGCAACCGGACGGCCTGGGATTTGATCGTGATCCCGCGCTCGCGCTCGATATCCATCCGGTCGAGGTACTGGGCGCGCATCGCCCGATCGGTCACGACGCCGGTCAGCTGCAGCATTCGATCGGCCAATGTCGACTTCCCGTGGTCGATGTGAGCGATGATGCAGAAGTTGCGGATCGATTCCGCGGGGGTGTTCCCGGGGCTCAGGTCGGCGGCGGGAGCAGTCACCAAGCCATCGTCCCACGACCACCCCCAGCCAGCGCCGCTCGGGCATCGGGTAGACTTTCGCCCTAGTTGCCTGTACCCGCTGTGCCGCTTCGGATCGACTGCGAGCCCGCCGGTGCCAGGTCCATGACGATCAAACCGAAGGAACCAGGACTCCCAGTGGCGAACATCAAGTCGCAGATCAAGCGCAACAAGACCAACGAGAAGCGTCACGAGCGGAACAAGGCCGTGAAGAGCGAGCTGCGCACGGCCATCCGGAACGTCCGCGAGGCTGCTGCCGGCGGCAACGCCGAGGCTGTCACCCACGCGGCCCGGTCTGCCAACCGCGCGTTGGACAAGGCCGCCTCCAAGGGCGTCATTCACAAGAAGCAGGCAGCGAACCGTAAGAGCGCCGTCTCGAAGGCCGCCGCCGGCGTCTGACCCGCCCGCGCGTCTGCCAGCACCTACCCTGACGCCATGACCACAGCCCTTGTCCGACGGCCGAGTCCGGATCTGGCGGAGGGCCTGATCAGCCATATCGAGCGCCGCCCGCCAGATCTGGCGTTGGCGTTTCGGCAATGGGATAACTACGTACAGGCACTGACGAGGGTCGGCTGGCAGGTAGACGAAGTCCCACCAGCTCCGCAGCACCCCGACAGCGTCTTCGTCGAGGACACCGTCGTGATCTGTCGCGACATCGCCGTCATCACCAATCCGGGGGCCTCGGAGCGCAGCGGTGAGACGGCAGGCGTGGAGCAGGCCCTCACCGGGCTGGGTCTGACCCTGCGACACATCACGCCACCGGCAACCCTCGATGGCGGCGACGTGCTGAAGATCGGCAACCGGATGTACGTCGGCGTGGGAGGCAGAACCAGCCCCGCTGCCTGCGACCAGTTGGCCGCGCTACTGCCGGTCGAGGTGGTCCCCGTCAAGGTCAGCAAGGTGCTCCACCTGAAGAGCGCGGTCACTGCGCTGCCCGATGGCACCGTCATCGGCTACCCACCGCTGGTCGACGATCCAAATCTGTTCAGCCCGTTCCTGGAAGTGCCGGAGGAATCCGGATCGCACGTGGTGGTGATCGACGACGAGACCGTCCTGATGGCTGCCTCGGCGCCTCTGACCCGGGTGATGCTCGAAGGCCGCGGACTGCGCGTGGTCTCGGTGGACATCAGCGAATTCGAGAAACTCGAGGGCTGCGTGACCTGTCTGTCGGTTCGGCTGCGCAACGGGCACTGATCGGCGGTCACTGCTGGTGCGGACTACCGTCCCCAGCCATTGTGGCGATGGCCTGCTGCAATACGTACTGCTTCTGCTCGTCGGAGAGCGCCTGATCTGCATCGAGTCCACCTTTCAGCTGCACGCTCAAGTCCGCGAGTAGCTCAACCGCCTGCGCGATATCGTCACTGGTCCAGCGGTGGGCTTGGCGGACCGAGGTACGCGCCATCCATTCGGGAATCCGCAGCACCGAGGCAACTTCCGCGGCGGGATTCCCGCCGACAGCCGATTTGGCGAGGGCGAGCCGTCGAAGGTTGCCGGCGACGGCCGTGATCGTCATCAACCCGGCCCGAGTACCGCCTTCGACCAGCGCAAACCGCAGGCTTTCCAACGCCGCCGTCCGGTCCCGGTTGGCGACCGCATCCGCGATTTGATAGCCCTTGACCTCAACGTGCCCCGAGTAGTAGAGCGCCGCCTGCTCCCGCCCCACATGCGTGGACTCGATATCGCTGCTGAGTTGAGAGACTGCCGACGCGAGCCCACGTGGATCGTTACCGATGGCGTCGATCAACAGGGCCATCGTGTCGTCGTCGGCCGTCTTGGCGTGCCCCCGGAACTCTCGCTGGACGAACTCCATCACGCCCTTGCCTTTCAGCGGCTCCGCCTTGACCACCGCCAACGCAAGCTTCTCCAGCCGGCCGCGGACCTTGGTCGAGCCCCGACCACCCGCGTGCGCGACCAGCCAGGCGGCCTCGTCGTCTGCCTGGATTTGGTCCAGCACAGCATTTCCGGTCCGCTCATCCAGGGACTCGAAATTCCGCAACACGATGGCCGGCCGACCACCGAACAGGTCTGGTGAGGCGGCGCTAAGGAGTTCGTTCAACAGCCCGTCAGTAGCCGCTGACAGGGGCCTGATCTCGGCATCACGTGCGCGCCAGGAGGATTCAAAGGCGGAGATCGCCCGCTCGGCGAAGAACTCCTGGCCACCCATCACTGCGACGATTCGGGGCGCGTCCGATGCTGACGGCATGACCCCAGCATGTCAGGGCCGCGCTGCGGCGGAATCCGAGGGAGCCGACCTGGTGACGATCAGTCGCCCATCATCCGGATCGCGGGTGAGCGCAATGTGGCCTCCGATATCGGTTCGCAGAACCTCCGAACCCGCCCGCTGCCAGGCTGCGACAGTGCTGACGGCCGGGTGACCATAGTCGTTGTCCCGACCGACCGAGATCACGGCCACAGCAGCTCCGGCCCACAGCGGCAGGCCGGGATGTTGCCGCCGCGAACCGTGGTGTGGGACCTTCGCGACGTCCACCTGGACAGCCGGCCAGGCAGCCAACAGCGCGGCCTGCGACTCGATCTCGATATCGCCGCTCAGCAGAAAGGTGGTGCTCCTGCCCTGGTAGCTGATCCGCGCCAGCAGGCACAGGCTGGCGTTGTTGGGGGCCGACCCACTGCGGATGATCGTTTCCGGCCAGAGCACCTGCCAGGACAACCAACCCAACTCCACTCGTTCGGCAAAGCCGGGAACTCGAGTCGACAGGCCACGAGTCCGCAGTTGCATCACCGTCTCGCGAAAAGTGAGGGCAGGTTCAGGCAGCGGACTGCCGAGAACCGCGGCCGGCCGCCATCGAGCGAGCAGTGCCGACAGTCCCCCGACGTGGTCCCGGTGAAAGTGACTCAGCACCACTGCGTCCAACTGCTCGATTCCGCTGTACTCAAGACAGCGTCGGGCGGCCTCCGGGTCTGGCGCACTGTCGATGAAGACCCCTGATTCGGGTCCGGTCCGGAGTACGGCGGCGTCACCCTGTCCCACATCGCAGAAGATGGCCAGCCAGCCCCGCGGTGCGCGCGCCCCGACGTGGACGGGCGGTCTGACCATCAGCAGCGACGCAGTGACCACCACGACAGCGATGCCGACGCCCACTCGAGGAAGGCGCCGCATCAGCACCAGGATCGAAGTAGCCACCAGCACCGCGGTTCCGGTGACCACCGCGCTGCTCGCGACAGCGATACCGCTGACAGGCGCCGATACCGCGACGTCGACTACGCCGAGGATCCAGCCGGCGGGCAGTCCGACAAAGTCGCCGACCAGAGCGGCCGCGGCAGGGCTGACTGCGGCCACGGCCGCCACCGCCAATCCCACGGTCGTGATGATCGGGACGGCCGGTGCGGCCAGCAGGTTAGCCGCGGCCGACACGATCGAGAGGCCTTGGCCGTAGCTCAGCAGCAGCGGCGCGGTCGCCAGTTGCGCTGAGACCGTGACCATCACCAGGCCGAGCACCACCACCACCGGACCGGCCAGCCACAGCGGCCACCTACTGGTGAGCGCGGTTGCCGCCCGTGCGGCCGTTGGCGCCACGACGACAAGCCCGGCGGTGGCAGCACAGGAGAGTGCGAATCCCCGCGACAGGCTCAGGTACGGATCGACGACCAGCAGCGCGGTTGCCGTGAAGAGCAGAGCCGCAATGCCGGTACCTCCGCCTACGAGGACGCCGACCAGAGCGACCGCCGCCATCACCGCAGCCCGCAGAACACTCGGCTCGAACCCCACCAACAGCACGTAGCATGCGATTCCAGCGGCGACCAGCGTCAGTCCGAGTCTTCTGGTTGGCAGCAGGAGCCGCCCCAACAGCGCAGCGATGGCCGCGACGATGGCGATGTTCGCACCACTGACGGCGGTCAGATGACTCAGACCACCTGCCCGCAGATCGTCGGCGGTCGAGCGCGGCAACCCCGAATCGTCACCCAGCACCATCCCCAGGGCCAGTTCCCGACGTTCCACCGGCTGATCAGCCAGTGCCGCCCGCAGTCGACTGCGGATCCAACTCCCGGGGTTGGCACCGTCCCGGATGACCGTCACCGGACCGACGGCCGTCAGCCGGGCAGCACGACCAGGAGCTCCAGACGAGACTCTCGCCTCGAATCTGACGGTGTCGCCGACGGCGAGATCCGCAGCCGGGACGAGGACATCGACCGGCGCACGAAGCCTAAAGTCAGCATCCGCGTCAGCGGCGTTCTGCACGACTGCGGAGGCTCGCATCAGGCCAGTCGGATCGCCGCCGCTCTGCTGCTGCCAGGTATCTGGGCCTGGCAGCTGTCGAGGTGTCGTCTGCAGGGTTGCGTCCACCGATATCCGCGCTCGGTGGTCGACCCAGCCAGCCCAAGGTTCGCCGCTCAGGCTCGCGAGCCGCGGCGCACACACCACCCCGGCCACAATCGCTGCCAGGCCGATTAGCAACAGGCTGCCGCCCACAATCGGATGGCCCCGCCTGCGTCCCCAGGCACCGATGACGGCCACGAACGAGCCCGCGATGCCGACGGCGACGACCGCCGACGGCGTACCTCCAGTCCGGGAGCCCGGCAGCGATCCGTGTCCGGCAAGCAGGAACACGTTGGTGCCCCAGACAGTGACCGCCACGGGCAGAAGCCGCCAGGAGCGCAGCGTTCTCGACCTCGGCGCCGTCACACTCGGACCCGGTCGCGTAGGTTCGCGAGCGTCGCCTCCCCAATCCCCGGTACGTCGAGCAGCTGTTCCACCGAGCGGAAGGGGCCGTGCCGGCTGCGGTACTCGATGATCTTCGCTGCTGTGGCCGGACCGATCCGTGGCAGCGAGTCCAACTGCTCGGCGGTCGCCTGGTTCAGCTCCACAACCTCGGCCGCTGCTGGCGCGCTACCGGTACCGTCGGAAGACCCGGAGCCGCCACCGGTTGCCGCTGCCATCGCTGGTTCGCGAGCCACACCGATGGCGACCTGTTCACCATCGACCAGCCTCCGGGCAAGATTGATACCCGTGAGTGCGGTCCCCGGAAGTAGTCCACCGGCCGCAGCCACCGCTTGGGCCAGCCGAGATCCGACCGGCAACGAGACCACACCCGGGTGTCGCACCTTGCCGACCAGGTGGACGACCACCCGCGGTTGGGCCAATGGGCTCTGCCCACCAGCGGAGGAAACGACGGGGACCCCGGGATCGAGTACCCGTAACCGGGCGGCGTCGGCCGGCTCCGGTACCCCACGCCACCAGACGACAGCGGCGAGGACGATCGCCACGACGGCAAGGACGACCAGCAGCCACCACGGCCGGCCGCGTCCCAGCCGCGCTGCCGCCCGCACGGCCGAGAACTCCGGGCCGACGCGTCCTGCTGCCCGAAGCTCCAGCACCTCGGGCAGACCAGCGGGACCCTGGCCACCGGCCAACTCGCCAGCAGCGCCGGCCCCGTGCCCGGGCCACGGCCCAGGCGTTGCCTGACCCGCAACCGACCGTTGGTGCAACGAAGCTGCCAGCCGATGGCGACTGAGGTCGCCCTGCGCACCACCCATGATCCGAACCTAGAAGCGGCCGGCCGGCCCGACCAGGTGTCAGGAACCAGTTGTGGATGAACCGTCCCCGTCCCCATCCCCGGTCGGCGCGCGACCGGCCTGCGACGCCCCGCTGGCGGGACCGCGACGGGCGGCCAGCGCATCACTTATCGCCGCCCGGATATTGAGTTGGTGCCGAATGACGATCACCAACGCCATCGCGACGGCAAAGGCGGTCTCTTGCCAGGAGTCATTGAGCAGCATTGCAGTCGGGATAAGGGTGACCGCGCCAGCGACGCTAGCCAACCCCATCCGCTTGCTGACGCCGAATACCAGCGCGGCGACCAGCAATACCGGAATCAGCCAGATCGGGTTCGTCCCAAGGATGGCACCACCGGCAGTGGCCACACCCTTGCCGCCACGGAACCCGAGGAAGGGCGAGGTGACGTGACCAAGGAAGGCCGCGAACCCCGCCAACAGACCGTAGTCGGCGCCTAGCAGCAGACCGGCCAGCAGCGCCGGCAGGAACCCCTTGAGGACGTCCAACAACCCCACCAGGATGCCAGTGCGCCGGCCCAGCACCCGGCCGGCGTTGGTGGCCCCGGGGTTTCCGGAACCGGCCGTCCGCAGATTCACCCCCCGCAGCCGCGCGATGATGGCGGCAGGGTTGATTGCCCCGATGAAGTATCCGACCAGGAAGGTCGCGACCGCCGTCAGAATCACGCGGTCACAGCGCTCCCGCGGCGCTGCCTACTCACGGCTTCGGCGCCACGCACACGCACACCATCCCGGGTCCCACGTGTGCTCCCACTACCGCCCCAACTTCGCTGACCCCGATCTCCGGGCCCGGCAGTCTTCCACTCAGGTCGGCGGCCAATGATCGCGCTCGATCCTCCGACGCCAGGTGTTGCACCGCGACGTCGACCTGTCGCCCCGCCGCCTTCTCAAGCACCAACTCCTGCAGTCGGGCAAGTGCCCTGGACGCGGTCCGAGCCTTCTCCAGCGGAGCGACTTCACCGTTGACCAACTGCAGCAAGGGCTTCACCCTCAATGCGGTCCCCAGTGCGGCTGAGGCACCACCGATCCGGCCACCGCGCCGGAGGAACTCCAACGTGTCGACGTAGAACAGCACCGTCGCGCCGGCGGATACCCGCTCGGCAACCTCGACCACTTCCGCCAGATCACCGCCGTCACGCGCCGACCGGGCGGCGGCCAGCGCGACAAAACCAAGCCCCATCCCGACACTTCCCGAGTCGATCACTCGGACCGGGATCGGCGACTCCCGGGCTGCCAACAAAGCGGACTCATAGGTTCCGCTCATGTGCGCAGACAGGTGCACGCTCACGACACCGGTGGCGCCCGCATCGGCCGCTGCGGTGTAGGCGGTCAGGAACTCCGCCGGGGTGGGTCGCGAAGTAGTGATCACCTTCCACTCCCGGAGTGCCTCCGCGACCTGCGCCGGGTGAATCTCGGTGCCCTCCTGATAACTCCGACCGGCCACGATCACCTGCAGCCGGACGATCCCGATCCCGTTCTGCTCGACCAACTCATCGGGCAGGTAGGCGGTCGAATCTGTCACAACGGCGGTCTCCGACATGGCCGACAGCCTAAGGCGTATCCCCGGCCGGGTTCGCGGCTGGAACGACATTGACCAACCGTGGCGGTCGGACAATCACCCGGCCAGGGGCGCGGCCGGCCAACGACCGGATGATGCTCTCGTCGGCCAATACCAACGCCTCGAGTTCGTCGGCGGCGATATCGGGGGGCACGTCAAGTCGCGCCTTGACCTTGCCCGCCACCTGTACGACGCAGGTGACGCTCTGCTGGACGAGTAACGCCGGATCCACCACCGGCCAGCCGGCCCGTGCCACGGATGGCTGATGTCCCAGCTTGGACCACATGTCCTCGGCGGTGTAGGGGGCCACCAGCGACAGCATCACCGCGACCGCCTCAGCCGCCTCCCGGACCGCCGGGTCCGCGCCGCCCGGACCGACGTCAATGGCCTTCCGGGCGGCGTTGACGATCTCCATCGCCTTCGCCACGGCGACGTTGAAACGGTAGATCTCGATCGCCTGCTGGGCCTCAAACACCAACCGGTGCGTGACCCTGCGAAGGGACTCCTCACCTGCGGCCGGATCGGTGCCGGGACGACTCGTGACATCCCCGGCGAGCCGCCACGCTCGCGCCAGGAACTTCTTTGCGCCCGCCGGAGAGACTTCAGCCCAATCGATATCGTCCTCGGGCGGACCGGCGAACACCATCGTCAACCTGATCGCGTCCACCCCGTGGCTGACCAACTCATCGGACAGTCGGACCAGATTCCCGCGAGATTTGCTCATCGCGGAACCGTCCATCACCACCATGCCCTGGTTCAGCAGCCGGGTGAACGGCTCCTTGAATTCAACCATTCCCAGGTCATGCAAGACCTTGGTGAAGAACCGGGCATACAGCAGGTGCAGGATCGCGTGCGTTACGCCGCCGACGTACTGATCGACCGGAGCCCACCGAGCCGCCTCGGCCGGATCGAACGGACCGTCGTCCTTCCGGGGGTTCAGGAAACGCAGGAAGTACCAGGACGAATCGACGAACGTATCCATCGTGTCGGGATCCCGCCGACCCGGCCCACCGCAGCGCGGGCAGGGCACTTCAGCCCAGGCCACCGCCGCACCCAGCGGCGAGCTACCTCGCGGCTGCAGATCCAGACCTTCACTGCCGGGCAGCGGCACCGGCAGCTCTGACACCGGTACCGGCACCTCACCGCAGGCGGGGCAATGCACGATCGGGATTGGGGTACCCCAGTAACGCTGCCGGGAGATGAGCCAGTCCCGCAGCCGATAGTTGACCGCCGCCCGGCCGGTGCCCCGCTCAGCGAGCAGCGCGACCATCGCCTCGATCGCCTCATCCTTGCTGAGCCCGTTCAATGGGCCCGAGTTGACGAGCAGTCCGTCATCTGCGGTGGCGACTCCGGTGACGGCTGGATCCGTGTCGGACGCCACGACCACCTGCACCGGCAGATCGAAGGCGTTGGCGAAATCGAGGTCCCGCTGATCGTGTGCCGGTACCGCCATGATCGCGCCGGTGCCGTAGTCACTGAGGACGTAGTCGCTCGCGTAGACCGGGATCCGTTCACCGTTGACGGGGTTCACCGCATACCGATGCAGGAATACCCCGGTCTTGGGCCGGTCGCTGGCCAGCCGCTCGATTTCGGACGCAGACTTCACCGAGTTCAGGTAGTCCACGAACTCTGCTTCGGCGGGCGTCCCCGCCGCCAACTCGGCCGCCAACTCGCTATCGGCCGCCACCACGAAGAAGGTGGCGCCGAACAGCGTGTCCGGTCGGGTCGTGTACACCGTGACCGGCTCGGCGCGGCCCTCGATGACGAACTCCACCTCGGCTCCAGTGGACCGCCCGATCCAGTTGCGCTGCATCAGCAGCACCTTCTCCGGCCAGGTATCGGCCAACTCCGCCATATCGTCGAGCAACCGGTCGGCGTAATCGGTGATCCGCAGGTACCACTGCGTCAACTTGCGTTTGGTGACCGGAGTATCGCAACGTTCGCAGCGGCCGTCCACCACCTGCTCGTTGGCCAGTACGGTCTGATCGTTGGGACACCAGTTGACGTTGGAGGCCTTTCGATAGGCCAGACCACGGTCGTACAACTGCAGGAACAGCCACTGGTTCCAGTGGTAGTACTCCGGATCGCAGGTGTTCAGCGTCCGATCCCAGTCGAACGAGCAGCCGTACCGACGCATGGAGGCCCGCTGGGTGGCGATGTTCTCATAGGTCCAGGCCGCAGGATCGACACTTCGTTTGATGGCGGCGTTCTCGGCGGGCAGCCCGAAGGCGTCCCAACCGATCGGGTGCAGCACGTTGAATCCTCGCTGCACCCAGTACCTCGCCAACACATCACCGAGGGCATACGCCTCAGCGTGCCCCATATGCAGGTCACCGGAGGGGTACGGAAACATGTCCAGGACGTACTTGGTCGGCCTCGGATCGTCGGGCGCACCGGAGCGGAAGGGCGCGATCTCGTCCCAGACCGGTAACCAATGCTCTTGGATGGCGGCTGGGTCATAGACAGGACCAACGTCGACGTTCTGCTGATGCTCGCTCATATTCCCACCAGGCTATCCGGCCCGCCGCCTGCCTCGGCCGCTGGCCGGGGTGCCCGATCGAGTGCAGCCGCGACTGAGAGTCCGATCTCCCGGTGCACCGTCCAGGACCAGTGCAAGCCATCGGGGTTCCCGGTTCCGGCCGCCAGCGAAGGCCCGACAATGGGATCCAGGTCGATGAAGTGCACGTCGTTGCGCGCCGCCCAACTTCGGCCGGCGACCACTGCCGGCGAGTGGGGTTTCAGGCTCGGGTAGTCCGGGGCCCGGTATGGAGATGGACCCAGCAGCACGATCGGCAATCCGGGCCGGAAGTACCGCAGACCGGCCACGATTCTGCTCAGATAGTGATTGGTTGCGGGCTGCGGCAATTGCCGCCACGGACCCCCAGTAGCGGACATCACCCTCGGCGCGAGCGCTCGATAGCCCGTCCGGACCCGTCTGCGAATCGCAGCTGGCCGGATGAACGGGATCCCCTCACGCAGGTAGGTCGGGACAGCCGCCGGGAGTTGGTCCATCTGGCCCAGTGCCAACACCACGGCCGACGCCCTGGGCATCGCCTCCCCCCAGCAATGGGGATCGCGGGTCAGGGCCCACCAGCCGTCGCGGGCGGTCCAGCCCGGCCGAGCGAAGAGGTCCACGACCACCGGATCCCCCGACCGCCGCCGAAGCTCCGCCGCCACGACCTGCGGCCAGATCCTGGCGTCGCCGGGCGGCTCGGCACGTTCTGGGCCGTGGTAGGTCAGCGAGTCTCCCAGGACCAGAAGGTGTCGCGGCACACCTCCACCCTAGAACCGAATGTCCCCCGGGAAGTCCTCGCTACCCGGCCCGGCCGTCGGCGGGACAGCAGGGTTCGCGGGATCGGCCGCCGACGTCCGTCCCCGCTTGGGGTCCACCTGGATGATCTGCTGCGCCCGGGCCACCTGCTGCTGTCGGAGGCTCCACTGCATCACCAGATCCCGGCGGGCGAGCTCGATCAGATCCGACAGCTTGCCCTCCTCCCACGGCGGGAACAGGGCTCCGCCCACTGTCACGGTCGGGGTCGGCCCGGCACCCTCGCCCAGTTCGGCCAGCGCCACGACCATCCGGCTGGCGACCAGTTCCATCCCCAGCCCACTGCCCTTGGCCACCACCAGCAGGCAGTCTGTGGATACCCGGGCCAACACGTCACTTCCACGGAACACCGCCGAGGCGGCCTCGGTCACAGTCAACAGGGCGTCCTCCCGCTGCTGACCGGTCATCGTCAAGCCATCGTCCTCGACGCAGATGATGGCCGCAAACAGTGCGTCGCCATCGCGGCGGGCCAATTCCAGCAACCCACCCCCGACGAGTTCCGCGCCCCGCAAGTTGAGCAGACCGGTCAGTTCGTCGTGGATGGACTGATGTCGCGCGCGCGCATCCAGATATGCCACCAATGCCCGGGCGCGCTGACGCGAACGAAATGCCCAGAACGAGGCCACCACAGCCACCGATAGAACGCCGAACCAGACACCGTAGGCCACCATGGATGGTTGGTTGGAGCTGGCGACAGCCAGGCCACTCGCAGCCACCGCGGGCAGCGTGGCCAGCCACCAGGTCCTGCCGGATGCCGCGACCATTCCCAGGAGTCCCACGGCCAGCGCTGTGACCGGCAGCAGTGCGGAATCGCCGGTCAGCACGACCACCGTCGCAGCCGCCAGCGCCGCAGCCACGAGTGCAACTAGCACGACTACGCGCCCCACCCGGTGCTCCAGACAGTCGCCCTCCTCGCGTCCGACATCCACCGCTGCTGCCACGTCCCCCAGTATTGCCCGAGTCTGCGCCGGTGGGAACATCGCGAAGACGGAGGCGCGACCTTCCGAGCCGCCCGGGCGACGGCTGCCCTCGGGGCAACGGGGGTGGGTGGGGTTCAATGCGCTAGCATTTGCGATGGTTTCGGGGCCATAGCTCAGCTGGTAGAGCACCTGCCTGGCAGGCAGGGGGTCAGGGGTTCGAGTCCCCTTGGCTCCACCGACAATCACGGCAGGTCAGAGGCGGTTCCCGGGTGATCGGGGGCCGCCTCTTACCAATTCGGCGCCGGGCGCAGTCGGCCACCACAACTGACACCTCCCCGGCGGTTTGGATGAGACGCCCTGGATGCGGACCAGCGCCCAGCCGGGGCGGCGGCCAGAATCACCCCATCGCAGCATGGACCAGTCGCGGCTAAGGTCACCGTTCCTGCAGGTTTGGCTGCGCGCGGCGAACAGCTACGACGCGTCGATGAGGTGTGGGCGGCCGCGCTGACCGATCGCAGGATGGACCGAGGTCCAGTTGCCCTTTACCATTCGCAAGTGATCACCGCCGCTCCACTCCTCAGTGCTGCTCTCGCCGTCTCGTTGTTGACTGCCGGGGCGACTGCCAACCCTGGTTCAGCGAAGGCCGCCGCGGCAGACAGCGGCGGGTTGACCATCACCGTTGTGAACAACACCTTGGTCAACAACCAGAAGGCCATCGCCGACAGCGCCATCTGGATCTTCGCCCAGGGTCGCGTTCAGCAGCCGGACCAGTCCTGGCGAGTCGAGACGGTGGCACCGCCGATGAAACTGTCCGAGCGATCCTCGATCAAGTTGCCCCGGCTGGACTCGGGCCGGCTCTACATCGCGTACGGGGACCCCAACAAACCCAATGTCGCGCCGCTGGCACCGCCGCCGGCCGCCGCCCCAAGCCCGGACACCTCGCCCGTCCGATTCGACTCCGTGGAACTCAACTATCCCGGGCAGGGCAACCTGACCGCAGTGGACATGTTCGGGATACCGCTGGACATCGCCACCTTCGACGCAGCCGGCCGCGCCGTCGGGACAGCCAAGAAGT
>CAZJNU010000015.1:27224-39001 GCA_964547485.1 uncultured Actinomycetes bacterium | reverse complement strand
CGGGAAGTGCGGTTGGTGGTGAACCTGATCGCGTGGTCCACCCGTCCGCGCGCGACTTCGTCGTAGCGCAACAGCCCCGGCAGGATCGGCAAGCCGGCCGCATCGGCGGACGTCCAACCAGCCGGCCGCAACGCGTTCGACCTCAACAACCAACTGGCGCCCGATCCCGCCCACCAACCATCTACGCCCAGGTGCGTATCCCAGGTTTCATAGAGGCGACAGGTCAGAGCATCAACAACAATCGCGTGCCGATCGCCCTCGGAAGTCCAGCCGCCCTCTATGCCGGTCTGCCTGGTCAGCGGGTATCTGATCCGGTCGCTCTCGTCGGCGTAGTCGAACAGCACCGGCACCTGCGGGGCACCTCGAACCACGGTGATCGGAATACCGTACGGCACCGGTTGCTCACCGTAGGCGGGTCCGAAATCCGGATGAAGCCGGCGACTGGTCGCACCCATGTTCGACAACCACTGGGTCGATCGTGGATGCCGGGGAAGCCTGGTGATGTCCGCGTGCCACCAGCTGTTGGCCGGCGTCGCCGGACACGTCGTGCCGGGAATGGTCGACACCGGCGGGTAGCCCACGGCCGCGGACGCCACCGGAGTCGAGGGTGCATTCGACGCAGCCGCCCCGGATCCCAGTTCAGGTGCCGCAGACGCGCTGGCAGCAACGCTGATCAAGGCGGCTGCGGCCGCTGCTCCCATCGAAGCTGCTGTTCGCACCTGACACCTCCCGACTGAGCCGGATCCCCAGCGGGGCCGGCACCCAGCGTCGACGACGGAGCAACCGGCGCCCGCAAACCACCCACTATCCGGCAGCGGGAGTCCCTCGGCGACCGTGCGGCCACCGAACGGGTGACGCTCCCTGCCTGCAATCGCGACGTCGGCCAGGGCCATGATGGTAGTGGGTTTGCAATGACCGCTCATGCCATGCCTATGACCCACTACATTGCAGTGCATAGCACTCGGGCGTCGCTTGACCCGGGAGGAACCTGTGGCTTGGAATGTGGGCAATCGCCGACGGATCGGCGATGTCCTGCTGGAGTGGGGCAGTATCAGCCCCGAAGATCTCCAGCGCGCCCTGGAACTGCAGTCACAGGATCCCAACAGACCCAGGCTCGGCACGGTGCTGGTCAACTCGCATCTGATCGACGAGCGGACCCTGACAGCGGCATTGGCGGAACTGCACGGCTTGTCGATGGTCGACCTGGACACTGTCGAGATTGATCCGGACGTCGGCAGATCGCTGGACCGAGGAATAGCCGAGCGCTACCAGGTGATACCGATCTCGATGTCGGGTGGCCAGACGATGGTCGCCGTCGCCGACCCGTTTGACATGTTCGCCGCCGACGACCTCCGGGCCCGACTGCCGGGCCAGGTGTCGCTAGTGGTGGCGACGCCGTCACAGATCGCCCGAGAACTGAAGGCAATCTGGGGTGGCGCAGTCAATACGAATGTGGTCGACAGCTTCGTCGAGCACCTATCGCAGGAGCGCCCGGGGACCCCCAGCCAGAGTGCGACCCTGCCGGATGAGATGCAGGAGGACGACGGCGCGGTCGGGATCGTCAATCAGATCATCACTGCCGCCGCCGGCAGTCGCGCCAGCGATATCCACATCGAACCGATGCCCAACAGCGTGCGGGTGCGGATTCGAGTGGACGGCATGATGCAGGAGATGCTGAAGCTGCCTCGGGCAAGCCTCGCGCCGATCGTGAGCCGGGTGAAAGTGCTCGCCGGCCTCGACGTGTTCCAGCGGCGGGGCCCACAGGACGGTCGGGCACGGATCGAATTGGGCGGCCAGCGGATGGACCTGCGGGTGTCGACGTTGCCCGCGATGCACGGCGAGAACGTTGTGATGCGACTTCTGCCCAGTGTCCAGACCCTGCCGAAACTGTCGCAGATGGGGCTCACCTGGGAGCAGATCGACACCGTTTCCAGCGAAATGGCCAAACCGCAGGGGTTCACGATCGTCACCGGACCCACCGGGTCCGGCAAGTCCACCACCATCTATTCGATGCTGTCGGAATTCATCGGGGATGAGCGCAACACCATCACCGTCGAGGACCCAGTGGAAATGGAGATGGCCGGTTTCACCCAGGTGCAGATCGACGACGTTTCCGGCGTCACCTTCCCGGCCGCGCTCCGGGCCGCCCTTCGGCAGGAC
Source organism: uncultured Actinomycetes bacterium (assembly GCA_964547485.1). Classification (GTDB taxonomy): domain Bacteria; phylum Actinomycetota; class Actinomycetes; order S36-B12; family UBA10799; genus JACJWR01. The sequence continues at coordinate 36,841 of CAZJNU010000015.1, read as the reverse complement.
CCCGACGTTGTGGTCGTCGGCGAGATCCGCGACGCGGAAACAGCGCAGATGGCCGTCAGTGCCGCCCTGACCGGCCACCTTGTGCTCAGCACCCTGCACACCCTCGACGCCCCCTCGGCCGTCAACCGACTCGTCTACATCGGCCTACCCGCCTACCTTGTCGCGGAGTCGCTGCGACTCGTGATCGCGCAGCGCCTGCTTCGCAGACCCTGCGGTTTCTGTAGCCAACCGGCCGTGCCCGACCTGCGCACCCAGGAGTTGCTGCAACTGACGCCGGACCAGGCACAGCACCTGATCAGCGGCGTCGGCTGCTCGATGTGTTCCCGAACCGGCTACCTCGGCCGGGTTGGTGTCTACGAGATGCTGCACATCAACCACGACGTCAGACAGGCCATCATGGAAGGCCAGAGCGTCGACGAGATTTCGGCCGTCGCGGCCAAATCCGGCTTCGTCCCCCTTCGCGATTCCGCCACCCAACTGGCAATCCAGGGCCTGACCACGGCCGAGGAGATTCTGCGCACCATCGTCACCGGCGAATAGTCGCCTAACCGACCCGTTGGAAGCGGGCCCATTGGAACTCTTGTTTCCCGCCCGCGGGGGTGGTGTGCACGTGTGTGAAGGACGCCTGTAGTTGGAATCCTTCGCCGAGCACCCCTGCCAAACCCTGTGCGTCGTAGCGGCGCACCCGCAACCCGGAGCACTGCTCGGGTCCCGCCAGCCCGAACGCTCCGATCACCACCTCTGTTCCGGGGTGACTGGCGGACGCCAATGCAGCGCGGTAGGCCTCGAGCTCATCCGGCTCGGTCAGGAAGTGCAGTACGGCCCGATCGTGCCAGACATCGAAGGTCCGATCCGGAGACCACGTCAGCAGATCAGCCACCGTCCAGGTCACCCCGTTTGCCGCGGGTCCGAGTCTCGCCCGGGCAAGGTCCAATCCGGCGGCGGAGATGTCCAGCACTGTCACGTCCCGGTAGCCCGCCGCCAACAGGTCATCGACCAACACCGAGGCGCCCCCGCCGATATCGACCACCGAACGATCCACCCCGCCACCCGAAGCGATCAGGTCCAGCGAGACGGCGGCGTCCGGCTGATACCAACTGCGGGTGCGATCGCCTTCACCATATGCCGCGTTCCAGCGGTCCTGTTCGGTCGTCACCCGCCACACGTTACCGGCGCGGCAGTCGACTGCGGCGCCGCCTCGATGCAACACAGCAGTTCCTCGTCGGTCAATTCATCGTGTTCCGCGAGTTGCTGGTCGAGCACCGCTTGGCCCGCCTCAGAGGCGTCAGCACGACGGCTGCGGACGCGTTGTCGCAATTCCGAGGCCGGCGCGTGGCAGTCCAGAATGGCGAACTCGACGCCACACTCGTGGGCCACCGCCCGGAAGGCCGAGCGCCGGTGAGCAGCCAGGAACGCAGCATCGACCACAACCGACCAGCCCGCTCGGAGCAGCAGCCGAGCCCGATCGGCCAAAAAAGCGTAGGTGCGGTCATCAGCCGCCGGCGTGTAAATGTCCAGACCGCGGGCGGCACTGCTGTCGCGTTCGCCGAGCCCGAAGAGCCGCTTCCGCTCGACATCCGATCGCAGCCGCAAGGTGGTCGCGCTCGGATCTGCGGCCAGCAGGGACGCGCTCGCAGTTGTCTTCCCCGACCCGGACAGTCCGAACGTGATCGTGAGTCTCGCCGGGGGTGGAGACAGCACCGCCTCGGTCAAGTCCAGGTAGGACAGGGCCGAATTGCGGTCGCCGGCCAGCACGCACGCCTTTGCCCGCACCAGCGCCCGGTGCGCCGCGTAACCACGGAAGACCGGAATCGCGCCGTAGTCGCCGCCCTCCGACAGCCAGTCGTTCAGCAGCCAGGCAGCCGAGCCACTCCCCGCCCGAGCAAGCAGGTCGATGTAGCTGAAGGCGAGTTCGGAGGAGACGTCGATCCACCGCAGTTCGTCATTGAACTCAATGCAGTCGAACGCCGTGATCCGGTCACCCGCCAGCACGAAGTTGCTCAGGTGCAGATCACCGTGACCCTCGCGAATATGCCCGGCCCGCTTGCGCTCCAGAAGCTGATCCGTTCGCAGCTGGAGCTCATGTCGGATCTGCGCCGCCAGTCGTTCGAGCCGCACCAGCTGGTCGGGAAGTCGCGGCAGGAGTTCGTCGAAGTTCTCCAACGCTTGGTCGAGTACCAGTTGCGGCAGACCGAACCGGGTGTCGTCGTCGGCGACCTCCGCCGTTGCGTGGATTTCGCCGATGACCCGCGCGAGTGCCCGAATTTCACCGGCCGTCAGCGACCGCCGAGCGCAGACGCGATCGAGTCGGCTGGCCTCGTCGAACCGTCGCATTCGGACGGCCGCCTCACCGGTGTGGCCGATCATGACGACGTCCAGGTAGAGATCCGGGGCGAACCGTGAGTTGAGCCGAATCTCCTGCTGGCAGCAGAACAGTCGACGCTGCCGCGAGCCATAGTCGAGGAAGGGCAGCGACAACGGCTTCTTCACCTTGTAGGCGTAGTCATCGGTGAGCAGCACCCAGGAGATAGTGGTCTCGACGAGCTCCGCCTTCAGCGAGCTCCGGAAGGACTCGAGCCAGACTGGCACCGACGTGGCCATACCTTCAGTATCCGCCTCGGCCGCGAACCTCAACGCCGGGCGCCTGCGATGCACTAGCCTCATGCCTGCCGGGGGTCTGGCCGCTCACCGAGAGCTGGCGGCTGCCGGGGCAGACCTGGAGTGGACGATGACGACCGAACCCGCCGAGGCGGTACCTGCCAGCCCAAAACCTGCCGCCATCCTGATGTACCTGACGTACGCGGCCGGCGCCGCGGGTATCTTCATCGGTTTCACGACGGTTGGGAAGTCACCACCCTCGCTGACGCTGGCGGCCGTACTGGCGGTGGGACTCGGCGGTGGTCTGTCCTTCCTGCGCCACTCGATCTTCCACCGCTCCGACGCGGTTCGGATGGGCTGGGACAGTGGGCAGCGTAACAATTTCCAGATCGAGGTCGGACTCGCGAATCTGGCCTGGGCACTGTTGGCCTTCGGCGCGGTCGTCTTCGACTGGGGGCTGAAAGTTGAAGCGGCCTCGTTCCTGGTCTTCGGCTTCTATCTGGTGGCGGTGTCGGTGATGCTGGTGAGCTCTCGAGGCCAGGGGCCCTCGAGGCCGTGGGCGGCGACAATCGGGATGGTCGCGTTCGGCCTCATGCTCTGCATTCTCGGCGTGATGGGGTTACGGGCGGCCTGAGAAGAACCGGTTGACGCTCCAGCCCAGCGCCACCGCGCCAACGACCCAGAAGGCGATGGCGAGCGCGGTGGACACGAACGCCAGCGGGATGGACAACAGGAAGACCGGTACCGGCGTCAGCCCGCCGAGGATCGCCATCCGCCGGTACTCCGACGTGATCGGCTTGAGGAACAATGAGTCGCGGTCGGCCACTACGAACATCAACACCTCCACACTGCTGACGACCGCCGCATAGCCGGCGAAGAACGAGACCGCGACAGCGTTGCCCCCGTACTGGCCAAGCATCGACGCGAAGAACGGCAGCATGGCCACGAACCCCAGGTACAGCAGAACCATCAGGATGTAGCGACTGCTCGCCCCGCGCAACGTCGCGGTGAATCGATGATTGGCACGCCAATAGAACGCGACCCACAGGAACGCGACTATGTAAGCACCGAACGCCGGCAATTTCGCCAGGACGCCGTCCCACATCTCCTGATTGGAGCCGGAATCCTCGATCTCCGGAACGCCGATCTCCACCGCCACCAGCGTCAGCGCAATGGCGAACACCGCATCCGAGAAGAAGATCAGCCGATCGAACCCCGCCCCTTCACCTTCCCGCGGGTAGAAGCGCGTCGTCCACGGGTCATCGTTACTTTTCATGGGGGAGACCGTACCGGCCGCCGACCCCGCCGAGCAGGAAACCCCGGGACAGGTAGGTGATTGAGGTCAGGTGGTGCGTTGTGTTCAGACTGTCAGCGAGGCCACAACCGGCGCGTAGAGGGTGGACTTGATCGCCGCCAGCGTGGTCCCCCGTTTCGACGCCAATGCCTGTGCGGCGGCAACCGCGTTCGGGAGCACCTCCGGCAGTGGTACGGCCTCGTCGACCAGGCCGGCTGCGAGCGCATCGGCGCCGCCGTAGCGTCGCCCGGTAGTCATCGACTCGTGTGCTCCGGCCGGCGTCAACCGGGACACGATCAGGTCGTTCATTCCCTGCGTGAACGGGATATGGATGTCGACCTCGGGGAAACAGAAGAAGCCACGATCGACCCGCATCACCCGTCGATCGTGGGCCAGCGCAAACATGGCTCCGGCCGCGAAGGTGTGCCCCGGCAACGCGGCCACACTGACCATCTGCAGGGTCAGCATCCGGCCGAACAGTGCTTGCACCTTGGCAACGTACGGCTGCCATTGGTCATCGTGACTGGCCAGCCAATCGAGGTCGAGCCCGTTGGAGTAGAACTTTCCGGTGGCGGTCGTCACCAGGGCTGCGGGTCCCTCGGAACCTTCTACCTCGTCGAGCAGAGCGTTGACCTCCGCCAGCCAATCCGGATGGAACCGGTTCTCGGTGTCTGCCTCACCGGGGCTGCCCAGATTGAGGATGAAAACGTCATCTGATCGTTCCAGGTAGGGCACTAGTCACTCCTTCAGGCCGAGCATCTCCGAGGACACCCGAGTATCTCATCCGGGGGCGGCACCGAGTGCGGTGCGCCATCCCGCCGTCCCGCCAAGCCGCTGTCAGCCAGCCTCACCCCAGGCAAGTCACGGGCGACACCTGGGGTGGGTCAGGCCCTCGATGAGGGGTAGTCGGGTAGCGTAGCCCTGATTTGACCGCGCCACCCCTCTGAATCTGATCCGGGAGACCCCTATGCACCTGTCCATCACCAGTAAGAAGACCATTCTACTCGCCGGCGGCGTGACCGCCATCGCACTCGCCTTCACCGGCTGCTCGGGCACAACCGTCTCAAGCAGTTCGTCCGCCGCCAGCGCGGCGTCGAGTGCCGTGGCCAGCGCCTCGGGTGAGCTGCAGTCCGCCGCCTCCGATGCCGCCAGCGAAATGGAGTCCGCCGCCGCCGAAGCCTCTGAGGGTCTGGAGTCCGCGTCAGTGGACGCCGCCGAGGCCGAGGCCCTGGCGACATCCGCGCCCACCGCCATCGACGAGGTGCTCGAGGCCGGTTGGCAGAAGGTCTCCCCCGAGAACCAGGCCAGCTTCTGCACCAGCTTCAAGGCCGACCCGGCCGCGTCCTACAAGGTGTGGGCCGAGGCTGCCGCCAAGGCTGCGAACATCTCGGTCGAGAAGTTCGAAGCAGTTGCCTCACAGGAAACCTTCAACACCTTCTATGCCACGAAGTGCCCGTAGTCGGTCATTGAGGCACCCGATTGCCGGGTGGGTTGTGCGCGAATTTCTCGCGTGTGACCCACCCGGCTTTCTTTGCGTCACCCTCCCCCCGGCTACTAGCCTTGCGGCTGAATCCGACATGCCCGCCGGTCCGTCTCTGGAAGGTCCAACACATGCCATTACCCGAACACGGACGCAACCGCACCGAACTCTTCGCGGAAATCGAGGAGCTGAAGTCGAGCGATGCAAAGTGGAATCAGGGAAAGACGTTCAGCCTGGTGTATCCGACCGGTCGAGCGGATATCGACGACGTTCTGCTCGAAGCCAACAACCTGTACCTCTACGAGAACGCGCTGAACCCGATCCGCTTCCCCAGCCTGCAGAAGATGGAGGCAGACGTCGTAGCCAACACCGGCGCGTTGGTCAATCTGCCCCCCGCCGGCGGCGGCACGATGGCGAGTGGTGGTTCCGAGTCGATCCTGATGTCGGTGTTGGTGAACCGGGACCGAGCACGTAAGGAGCGCGGTATCGGCCCCGCCGCCGGAAACATCGTCTACCCGACCTCGGCTCACGCCGCGTTCGCCAAGGCGGCCCACTACCTCGAGCTTGAGGCCCGGCCGATCCCGATCACTGCTGAATTCACCGCAGACGTTGATGCCATGTCGAACGCCGTCGACGACAACACGGTGCTAGTGATCGGCTCCGCCTACGGATACCCCCACGGGGTGATGGACCCGATCGAGGACCTGTCGACAATCGCGCTGGACCGGGGTATCGGCTTCCACTCGGATACCTGCATCGGCTCCTATGTGCTGCCGTTTCTGGAGCGACTGGGCTACGACATACCGCCGTATGACTTCCGACTCCCCGGCGTCACCCAGATGTCCTGCGATGTCCACAAGTACGGCTACACCGTCAAGGGTGCCTCCGTCATCCTGCACCGCCTGTCGGAGTGGATCGGCTACCAGTACTTCCTCTACGCGGACTGGCCGTCGGGTCTCTACGGCACCCCGACAGTGGCCGGTGCCCGACCTGCGGGCCCCCTGTCAGCCGCCTACGCGATTACCAACTACCTCGGGATGGACGGTTACCTCGAACTCATGCGGGGGCTAATGGCGACCACCACGAAGATCCGTGCCGGTATCGAGGCAGTCCCCGGGATGCGGATCCTCGGCGCGCCGATCGGCCCGCTATTGACGTTCACCTCGGACACGGTGGACAGCTACGCCGTCTGTGACCTGATGGACGATCGGGGCTGGAATCTCGACCGGAACATCAATCCGAACGCGCTGCACATGATGATCTCGCCCCTACACGCCCAAATCGCCGACACGTTTGTGTCAGACCTGGCTTGGGCGGCCTCGAACGCTGGTCAGTCGCGCGGCGTCGAAGCCCGCTACAACTGAGCCGCACACTCGGGCACGCGCCGGTGCCCGCACCCGCCGGTGTCGGCACCCGGCGACGTCAACGGCGCCCGCCCACCTCGCCGGCGTTGAGCTTGGCAGCGTTGGCGGCCTGCTCACCGCCCACCCAGCCGGCGGGGTCGTAGCCACCTCGCCTGCGGGACGTACGCAACTCGCCGAAGAGTTCGTCGACGTAGGAGTCCACCCGCTCGGACCGGGAACGCAGCACTGGTAGGAAGGCCTCGCCGCGCTCCGCCACAGCTTCCTGGACCGCGACCTGGTTGATCTCCTCGAGTCGATCGCCGATCCGGTGGGCGTATGCGAACAGAAAGGCCGACCGGTAGGACTTTCGCCGCGTGCGGCCACCAGCCGACGCACCGTCGGCTGCTCGGGCGAGCGCGTGCTGGGCCTGCAGTAGCAGCGAGGTGAACAGCATCTCGCAGGCGGCCACGTCGGCAGCGAAGCCGATGATCGTCGACAAGTCCAGACCCCGGTGGAAGACCGATCGGGCGCGACCCGCCCGGGCCACCACTGCCAGCAACAACGACTTTGCATCGGCATACGGCCGATCGATCGGAACCCGGACGGCGACCGGTCGCTCCTCGTGGCGGCCGCCAGCTGCTGCGAGTGAGGCAGCGTCGATTGCATACTTCGTCATAAGTTCCTGCGCCTTTGCCGTCAGGGCGGTCGCCTCGGCCTCGAAGGTCGACGATTCGGCCTTGGCGAGAAGGGCCCTGATCCGCTTCAGAACGGGATCGACGTCAGCGCCGGGAGCAGCCATTCTGAACCAGTCCGCCCCCGAACCCGGCGGCGGCAGGAGCGGTTCCAGCGGCGGCAGAATCCCCAAGTTGCAGATCACGTCAACGACGATGTCGACCACCTGCCGATGAGCCAGGTCCTCCGACCCGGCCCAATCTCGGAGCCAGCCGGAGTCGCCCTCCGTCTCCGGCAGGTCCAGGTTGGCCAGCTGCTGCCGCCAGCGCGGGTCGAGGGAGTCCTGCGGCCGCTGTGCGTTGTCCGCCGCGATAGCGGCCGCCACCAGTCGCCCACCCGCCGCCGTCTGGCAGCCGCGGCTGCCCTGCCGCGCCAGCTCCGCCGGCTGCCAGCCCGCATTCCAATTCCGACTTACACCGGCAATGAGGAAAGCCTCCGCCTCCAGAAACATCTGGCCCGGCGGTAACGTTCGCAGCCCCGGTAGATCCGGGATGAAGATGCGATGTCCTGACCTGGCCCTGCTGTTCCTCCCCATGGCTGGCAACCCTACGTTCCCGGATCGGCCTTCCACCCTTCGTCCGGCCCGGCTGTGGACAACTCGGAACTGCTTGAATCGGACCATGACCGCCAGCAGAGCCGCCACCGCCCTGACTCCCACCCTGCGACTGGAATCCCGCGGGGCTACTCTCATCGTGCGGATCGACAATCCCCCCGATGATCTACTCGACGCGCAGGTGCTCACCGACCTGGACCGACTCGGCCGACGGCTTGCCCGGGACCGCCGATTCCGAGCCGTTATCCTGACCGGCCCGCGCCTTGGCGTCTTCGTACCGCACTACGACCTGCAGGAGATCGTTACCGGCGCGGAGGACCTCGGTGTGCCGACGCCGTACGCCTTAGCGCGCCCCGCGATAGCTGCGGTTGCCGGAGCCACCCACGTGCCCGGGGTCGCGGGGCTGCTTCGACGGACACCGCTTGCCGGACTCGTGACCCTGTTGGACACACATCGGACGTTGACCAGATTCGGCCAGCTACCGCAGGTTGTGATCGCGGCCATCGGCGGCGACGCCCTGGGTGGTGGCTGCGAAGTCGCCCTTGCCTGTGACCTTCGGATAATGGCCGAGGGGCCGCACCTGATCGGGCTGCCGGAGGTGTCCGCCGGTATCCCGCCAGGCGCGGGCGGCAGCGTCCGGTTGGTGCGGGCCATCGGTGCCTCCAGGGCAACCGCGATGATGCTGCGCGGCCGCCCGATGGATCCGGCCGAGGCCCAGCAGGCGGGGCTGGTCGACCGGGTGGTGCCATCGGCCGACCTACTACCCACAGCCCTCCGCCTCGCCGATCGGGTTGCAGGCTGGAATCCGGCCGCGGTCAGAGGCATCAAGCGTTCCATCGCTGCGACCAGCGGCTCACCCGGCGCGTTTCATGTCGAGGCCGCGGGCTTCGTCGCCGCCGCCTCCGGTTTGCCCGCTCTGGATCGGTTGCGGGAGTTCGGCGCGCTGTCCGACCCTGACGCTGCGGTCAGTCCGTGGCGGGACAGAAGCTGGCTCGATGTTGGCGATCAGTGACCCCGGTCCGTCGGGGCGTCCCGATCGGCCGCCAGCCAACGCTGCATTGCCCGCTCGGCCATCGCGGTGATGGTCAGCGACGGGTTCACACCAATGTTGGACGGCACAGCGGAGCCATCCAACACTCGCAAACCCCGATACCCGAACACCCGGTGGTCAGTGTCGAGCACGGCGGTCTTCGGGTCTGCTCCGACGACCGCCCCGCCCAGGATGTGCGCCGTCGCGCCGACCCCGGCCAGACTGTCCATGAAGGTCCCGTAAGCCGTTCCACCACTCACCTGGGCCATCGCCCTGCCAGCCGCATCCGCCTGCGGCAGGTGGGTGGGCGCGTGCTCTCCGCCCGCGGGCTGTGTGGAGGCCAGCGACCAGCCCCATGGCTTTCTCCGATAAGTCAGCGACAACTCGTTGTCCGCGTGTTGCATCACTGTCAGGATTGAGACGCGACGATGCCAACCTCGCGCGCGCATGTTGGCAGTGGCTGCCCATGGATTCCGTACGACGCCAGCCAGCGTCGCCCGCCGCCGCGGACCTTGACCCTGGGCGGATACCGCCGGACTGAGGTACCACTTCATGAACGTGTACGACTTCGGGAACCGATTGTTCGT
>CAZJNU010000015.1:15833-27124 GCA_964547485.1 uncultured Actinomycetes bacterium | reverse complement strand
CAGCGGCATCAGGATCTCGACCCGCGACCGCGGTCGGATTACCGCTCCCAGCGCCTCGGCCCGGGCCAGGTAGTTCAGATCAAGCGAGTTTTTCGCTCCGTGCGGGCAGCCGGTGATGCACTGACCGCAGCCGATACAGGCATCGAAATCGATACCCTGCGGCGTCGGACTGAAACTGCCCTCGACGCCGAGCACGCGGGCCGAGTCGCGTAACCACTCATCCTGCAGACCGACGTTCGGATTCACCTGGATTCCCAGCATCTGCCCGGCGGTGCGGTAGTGCGGGGCCAGTTCCTGCTGCCAGTCGACTCCGGACGACGCCCAGCCGGATGCGTGGAAGGCCTCGGCCGCGGGCTGCAGTAGCACCGCGGCGTACACCACTGACCCGCCACCGACGGCCACCCCGCTGACAATCACCACATCTCGCAGCACGGTCTGCCGGAAGTAGCCAGCCAGACCCAGCGCGGGCTCCCACAGTAAGGACCGAGTGCTGGTGGCGCCAGCTTCCAAGTCGGCCGGAGTCAGCCGTCGGCCTTGCTCGAGCACCAGCACGCTGCGGCCAGCCTCGGCGGCCCGCAGCGCAGCGACGCTGCCGCCGAAACCTGACCCGACGACCACGACATCCGCATCGAATTCGACCATGCCCGTCAGTCTCCCAGGCGCCCGGTGGCTCCGACCAGTGCGGCTGTCCGATCGCCTCAACGCTCAGATCGTGATGACCACCTTGCCGCAGACACGACCCGCAGCCAGGTTCTCGATGGCATCCCCAGCCTCGACCAGCGGGTAGCTGCGGTCGATCGCGGGGGTAACCGTGCCCGCTTCGATCATCCCGGCGAGGACCTCCAAGTCAGCGCTGTTCTCCGAGCAGACGAGCGTCCCCAGCGTCTGACTCACGAACCTCGACAGCAGCGGTGCCCGGAGCATCCGGTCATAGCCGCCGAGCCAGCGACCGCCGGTCTCGCCGCCGACGAGCACCAGCGTCCCCTTCTCAGTCAGCACTCCGCGCAGATCCGACAGCGAGCGGTTCCCGCCGATATCCAGGATGACGTCGAACCGCTGCTGTCCCTCGGCGAAATCCTCGCCGGTGTAGTCGATGACACGGTCGGCGCCCCACTCTCGGACCCGCTGGGCCTTGGCTGCGCTGCAGACACCAGTCACCTCGGCTCCGAAAGCCTTTGCCAGTTGCACCGCGAAGCTTCCCACTCCCCCGGAAGCGCCGATGATCAGCACCTTCTGTCCCGGACTGATTCGACCCCGGTCCCGAAGGCCCTGCAGCGCGGTTGATCCGGAGATGCCGACCGCCGCGGCCTGCTCGAAGCTGAGGTTGGCCGGCTTATGGGCCAGCTTGGCTTCCGGTGCGCGCGCGTACTCCGCGTAGGCACCCTTGCCAATGCCGAACACTTCATCCCCAGGGACGAACCTGGTCACGCGGTCTCCGACTGCCTCCACCACCCCGGCCAAGTCCATTCCGGGGACTGGGAACTTCGGGGCGCGGACACCGTAGCCGGCGAGACGCACCGGGTAGGGAAGGCCAGTGACCAAGTGCCAGACCCCACGGTCCACCCCCGCCGCGCAGACCCGCACCAGCACCTCATCGGCAGCAATCGCCGGGACGTCCACCTCCCGGAAATCCAGCACCTCGGCGTTGCCGTAGGTAGCTCCAACGATCGCTTTCATGACTCTCCTCCCGGCCCATAGGACCGCATCGACGCGCACTTACGTTGTACGCTTACGGTGTAAGTTACACCCATAGACTGGCCGAGTCAACCTTTGGCTTACGTTGTACGTATATTTCCCAGGAGGACACCATGCCCGACCCGCGGACCTCGAAGGCCCGGCAGCGGAGTCCGTTGACCCGGGAACGAGTCCTGCGGGCCGCGATCGAGGTCGCCGACGAGGGTGGGATCGAGTCCCTCACGATGCGCCGACTGGGCCAGCAACTTGGCGTCGAGGCCATGTCGCTGTACAACCATGTGACGAACAAGGACGACATCCTCGACGGCATCGTCGATCTCATCCTCGGCGACATCGACGTCCCCCCGAGCGGCACCCCCTGGCGGACGGCGATGCGAGCGCGTGCCCTTTCCGCGCACGCAATCCTGCTGACGCACCCCTGGGCGGCCATCCAGATAATGTCCCGCTACAACATCGGACCCGGCATGACGCGCTACCTGGACGCAACCCTCGGACGATTGCGCGAAGGCGGCTTCTCCGTACCAGCTGCGCTGGATGCCTGGAACACGTTGGACAGCCACCTGTACGGGTTCACGCTGCAACAACTCAACCTGCCGTTCGATGTAGCCGAAGCGCCACAGGTGTCTGCCGAAGTGCTGGCCCAACTACCGCTCCAGGACTTCCCACACGTCGTCGAAGTCATCACCGAGATCATGCAGACCGGACGCGAGGAGGACTTCGAGTTTGGGCTCGACTTGATCCTGGACGGCCTCCAACGGCGGCTGGACGCGGGCTGGTAACTCACCTGTTCGGTGCGCACTACCCTCGGACCATGTGTCGTAACATCACCGCCCTGCGCGGCCTCGAACCGCCCGCCACAGCTGACGAGATCACCGCCGCGGCGACCCAGTACGTCCGCAAGGTCACCGGCGTGACCACAGCCCAGCAGCTGCGACTGCCCGCGTTCGAACTTGCGGTCGCCGCCGTCGCAGAGGCGACCTCGGAGGTGCTCGCCTCGCTGCCACCGCGGCGCCAACCGCCAACAACGGAGCCCCCGCTGCGGCGCCTCCGCCACCCGTAGGCTCGCGGTCCGCCTGGCCCGCGATTCCCGCCCACCCGACCGAGGGCCGACCGGATCGTGCGGTTCAGCTATGTTCGCAGACATGAACAGCAACCGAACAGACTCGGAACGACCTGCACGCGTGCCCGGCGCTCAACAGGCGGCGGCCTGGGTGGCCCTGGTGGCGGGCGCCCTTCTGGTTCTACTTCTGCTGGGCTTCCTCTTCCGAAGTTTTCCGTGGCTGATCGTCGGGTTGGTGGGTCTTGCGTTGGTCGGCGGCGGCGGCTGGGTCGCCATCACCGAGCGAATGCCGAGACGGGCCGTGGGCCTGGTCGTGGCCGGAGTCGGCGCGATCGTGATCGTGCTTGCGATTGTGAAGGCTGCCGTCGGCGCCGATCGCCCGCTGCTGCGGATCCTGATGTTCCTGGCGCTCGCGGCCATCACCGCGGTAGCAGCCAGGGTCGCCCTCGCGCCACAGCTTCACACGGCGGACCAGGAGGCGGACCACGAGCCAGGCACCCGGCAACCGCAACACCCCGTGCTCATCTGCAACCCCTGGTCCGGTGGAGGCAAAGTAGCCAAATTCGACCTCAAGGCCAAGGCGGAAGCACTTGGCGTCGAAGTCGTCATGCTGGCTAAGGGACTCGACCTGGAGCAACTCGCGCGGGACGCAATCGCCGGTGGTGCCGACTGCATCGGGATGGCGGGCGGCGACGGGTCACAGGCACTTGTGGCGTCGATCGCGATTGAGTCCGACATTCCGTTCGTGTGCATCTCCGCGGGCACCCGAAACCACTTCGCGCAAGACCTCGGTTTCGACAAGGAAGACCCCGCAGCCGGCCTTGCCGCCTTCACTTCCGGGGTCCCTCGCGCCATCGACTACGGAACAGTTGGTGGCCGCCTTTTCGTCAACAACGTCTCCCTCGGCATCTACGCGACCGTTGTGCAGGAGGACTCCTATCGGGCCGCGAAAGTGGACACCGCCAAGAAACTCCTTCCGGATCTACTCAGCAGTACCGCCGAACCCTTCGACCTACAGTTCACCGATCCGGACGGCAACGAGATCGACGGCGCGTTCCTGATCATGGTGTCGAACAACCCTTACATCTCAGGGCTGTCCCCTGATTCGTTCCAGCGCCGAGTAATCGATTCAGGTGAGCTTGGGGTGATGGCGGTCAACACCGACACCGGGGCCGCGGCGGCCGCACTCCTTGCCCGCGCCGCCCTAGGGGTAGTCAAGCGTGACCCGCACCTGCACGAATTCTCCTGCACGGAGTTTCAGGTTCGGTCCCGCTCTGGCTCAGCTTTCGCTGGTGTCGACGGCGAGGCGCTCGACCTCCCCACGCCGCTCGAATTCCGAATTCACCCCGGTGGACTCAAACTCCTCGTCCCCTCAGAGAACATCATCACCGCCGAGAAGCGCCGCCATCGTGGGTTCAGCTTGGCCGATCTGTTCTCCGTCGCTGCCGGCCACCCAGCGAGGAGGAACCGGGCCTAGTGCCGACCCCCTCGGGAGAGGTGACGCGGTCGTAGGGTCTCGGGTGCGGGGAGCGGGATACTGTCCAACGTGACCAACCAGGACCGAACCCGAGGAAGACCCCTCCTCGGCCCATGGTTGGCGGCGGCGCGCCGCTGGCTGCTGGCCCATCCCGGCATTGCAGTCTGGGTGTCCCTTGTGCAGCGGGTGGTCGCCGAACTCGGTCGATGCCGAGCCAGCCTCGCTGCGGCGGGTGCGACCTTCTGGCTCGTGATCGCTCTCTTCCCCGCGGTAATCGCCGCGGTCAGCATCTTCGGCCTTCTCATCACCCCGCAGCGGATGGCCCAGGCCGTCAGCGAGCTGGGCAGCAAAGGGACCGGTTCGTTGGGCGACGCGATCTCGGCCCAGGCGCTGGAGCTATCGTCCTCGTCGTCCACGCTCTCAATCGGCCTCGTCATCTCGGTGATCGCCCTGCTGTGGAGCGTCTCGAATGGTTCCTACAACCTGTTGCGCGCGGTTCGGCTTGCGTATGGCGTACCCGAGCGCGGCTATCTACTCGAGCAGGCACGCGGCTTCCTCGGCGGTCTGATCGGAGTGCTGTCCCTCGGTGCGCTGGCACTGGCCGTATCCCGTCTCGCCGCACTGGACGACAAGTTGGCAGCGGCGGGTTGGGGCGGCGTGGTTGAGTTGCTGGCTGCACCGTGCGTCCTCGCCCTCGGGGTGGCAATCCTGACTTGGCTCTACCGGTTCGCCACCGGAAACGACAAGCCGGGCGCCCCGCGGTGGCCGGGAGCTCTGCTGGCCACCATCGCGCTCGCCGGTCTCGGCCTATTGCTCTATCTGGCGATAGCCGGATTCGGAAGCACGTCGTCTGTGTATGGCATTGCAGCCAGCACGGTCAGTGCGTTGATTTCCGCCTACACCGCGATCTACCTGATCCTGCTCGGCGCGGTAGTCAACGCCCAGTGGGAGGCGGAGGCTGGGCCCAGGTCCACCGGGGGCGATGAGGACACGTCGGAAACCTCGGACCGCGTGACTGGGCAGCCGGGCCCCTGAACGCTTCGTCAGGCAACGCATTGTGCGCTGCCCATCACCTCAGCAGTTGGGGTCGGCGCCACACCTTCGGCCCGATCGGCAACCGCCCGCGGTGGCCCTATTCTTCCGGCAAGGGCAATTCGGATAGCGAAGGACACCATGACGTCATCTCCCGGGAACCATCACCCGCGGTCCACGCGGCCGATCCACCTCACCCCAGCCGAACGGGTGGCAGTTGGTAAGGCTGCCCGCGCGCAATCGCCGCGGTCCGGTCACGCCGTCTTCGATCCGCTGCCAACTCGACCCGATCCGGTCACCCTGCTGGAGTCCCAATCGGAATCTCGCGTCGCCGAGCTGGTCCCACTCAGGTACGGCCGCATGTTGGTGTCGCCGTTCACCTTCTACCGGGGTGCGGCCTTGGTGATGGCAGCGGACTTGGCCACCACTCCCCGATCCGGATTGCAGGTGCAGGCCTGCGGTGATGCCCACCTGTCCAACTTCGGGGCATTCGGCACGCCCGAGCGGTCGTTGGTGTTCGATATCAACGACTTCGACGAGACCACCCCGGGCCCATGGGAATGGGACGTCAAGCGACTTGCGACGAGCCTGGAGGTGGCCGGCCGGTCGCGGGGGTTCACCGCCAAGGAACGGCGAACGATCGTGCGGGCCTGCGTCAGGGTTTACCGCGAGACCATGGCCAAATTCGCCAAGATGCGCACCTTGGCTGTCTGGTATGCCCGATTCGACATCGGCGGCCAACTGCATTCCCTCAGCCGCGGGGTCGACGCCAAGACTGCCAGGCGAGCCCAGCGCAACCTCGCCAAGGCGCGTACCCGCGACTCGCTTCAGGCGCTGGAGAAATTCACTGAAGTCGTCGACGGCCGCCGCCGCATCATCAGCGCCCCGCCGGTGATCGTCCGGGTCGAGGACCTCATCGCCCGGAGCGTGTATGAGGGTGGAGACACGGCGGAGGTGATCCGCCAAATGATCGCCGGTTTTCGGTCCACGTTGCAGTCGGACAGACGGCACCTGCTCGAGCAGTATGAGTTTGTGGACATGGCCCGCAAGGTGGTCGGGGTCGGCAGCGTCGGTACTCGCGCCTGGATGGCACTGTTCCTGGGCCGTGACGGCGGCGACCCGTTGTTCTTGCAGATCAAACAGGCCCAGCCCTCGGTGCTGGAGGCCTATGTCGGCCGCAGCGAATACGCCAATTCCGGGGAACGGGTGGTCGCGGGTCAACGGCTGATGCAATCCGCCAGCGACATCTTCCTGGGCTGGCAACGGATCCCCGGTCTGGACGGGGTGGAGCGCGACTTCTACATTCGGCAACTGCGCGATTGGAAGGGTTCGGCCGACGTCGATGCTATGTCGCCGCTGGCGTTGAAAACCTATGGGCAGATGTGTGCCTGGACCCTGGCGAAGGCCCACGCACGCTCCGGCGACCGGGTGGCCATCGCTACCTATCTCGGTCGCAGCGACATCTTCGACCAGGCGATCGCGGAGTTCTCCGTCAGCTACGCCGATCAGAATGAGAGGGACTTCCTGCGCCTACGCGCGGCGGTCGACAGCGGCCGGATCGCCGCGCGCTTTGACGGCTAAGAGCGCGGCAGGTTGGCAGGCGGGGCGAACGGACAGAGGATCGGGGCCGGTGCCGACAGCGAGACGAAGTAGCCGGTAATCCGATTGTTAATGCAGGTCGACGGTGTCAACATCCACAGTCCGTGCTGGGCGCCGCTGTACTTGAGCAGCACCCCGCGCATGAACGAGGCCTTCATGTGCAGCGCCCAGAACATGGGTGTCGACCCGTCGTTGGTGGCGTTCGCGATGACCACGGGCAGGTGTGCGATCCGGGCCCGATTCGCCGCCGATCGGGTGGTGGGAACCGGGTCGGGGCGCAATGACAGACCGGTGCACCCGAGGGCATACTCGGCGGTGATGAATCCGCCGTAGACCGGCGCCACGGAAGCGTTGTGGCTGATTGCCGCGTCTTGTGCGGCGGCGGTCATTCGATCGGCGTAGTCCAGACAGTTAACCACCGAGAACGCGCCACCGAGATTGCCATCCGAGGCATCGAGGGATGCCAGCAGCAGCGCTCGTGCGGTCGCCCCTGCCGGTGTGTTGAGTCGTGCCGTCTCGACTCGCTGGTTGAACCCGAGGACGTAGGGCCAACTACTTTCACTGGGAATCGCCGACGCCATCGTGGTCAGGTAGTTCCAGCGCGTGTACTGCTTGCCGTTGCCCAACGGGATGGGGGCAGCATCCAATCCATTCACCATCGCCAAGATCGCCGCATAGGTGGGTGGGCTGGCCGTGCTCATGAATCGCAGGGCGGAGTCCAGCGCCACGCCTCCCTGGGTCAGGCCGGCGTAGTTGCTCTTCGGGTCGATGTTCCCGTCCAGCACCATGGCCCGAATCCTGTTCGGGTACATGAGCGCATAGACGTATCCGATGCGGGTGCCGTAACTGAGACCCCAGTACGTCAGCTTGCGGTCACCCACGGCGGCCCGAAGCTTGTCTAGGTCGCGGGCCGCGTTGTTGGTGCCCATGTAGTTGATGAAGCCCGCGTTGTGTGCCTGGCAGCTGCGGTTCGCAGCCTCGACAACGACCGCGGAGTTGGCGCGGGCCGTGGGCCAATCCACGACGCCACTGGCCGGGAGCACCAGCCGGGGTTCCAGGCAGGACTTCAGCGCGGGTCGGGTGTTCCCGATGCCGCGCGGATCCCAGCTCACAAGGTCGAATCGTGCCCGCACCGACGCTGGCATCAGGTGTGCCAGCCCGGCCACGGCACCGGCGCCGGCCCCTCCCGGCCCGCCCGGATTGAAGAACAACGACCCGGTCCGTTGACCTGTCGCCGGCACCCTCGACACCGCCAACGAGAACTGCGTTTCGTTGGGCCGGCGGTAGTCGTAGGGCACCAGCAGGCGACCGCATTGCAGAGTCGGGGTCCCGCTGGTGGGGCATGGGCGCCAACGCAGTCCGGTGATCTCGCCGCGCGCAGCCACCGGGAGTCGCGGCGGTTGCGCGGCCGGGGCTGATCCTGAGGTCGGAGCCGGGGCTGCCGCGGCTGGGGCTGGGACCACCGCCGCTGAAACGACAGGCGCAGTCACACCAACAGACAGCAGCGCGCCCAAGACCGCGCCCGCTGACACAGTGCGGGCTGTCGAGCGCGTCCGAATCTCCGACACCTCACGATCGTAGCCGCGGTCGGCCCAGCCCGGGCCGCTGCACCTTCACCTTCACGTGCACCTGCACCTGCGGCCGTTCAACGGGCGAAATGGACCTACACCCCGGGCGCGACGTCATCTGTGCACTCCACAAGAGCTCATTTCGACTCCCGTAGTCGCGACACGCCGCAGAATGCCCAGGCGACGCGGTTCACGGAGTGCACAGATGACATCCGCTACCCCCACCGAGGCAATTCGCCTTCCGCCCAAACCTCAGAGTGGCAACCGGTACGTGATCAGCTCGACGCCGTCGGCACACCAGTCACGATCGGGAGTCCGCAGGTAGCCGAGGGTCTCGTACAAGTGCCGTGCCGCAACCATCAATGGATCGGTTGACAACACGACCGCACCCAACCCCGACTCCCGAGCGTGGACGTGGCAGGCGTGCATCAGAGCGGTGGCCACTCCGCAGCCACGCGCGCCCTCGAGCACGCCCAGCATCCGGACTTCGAGCTCGCCGATCCGGGCCAGATTGCTCAGTCCTGAGGACGCATCAACTGCGGCCACACTGCCCACGACCCGCTCTCGCATCGAGGCGACGAACACCGTCGACTCGGCGATTCGGCGACGTCCGTTGGACAGATCCGCGACGTAGGCGGGTGCACGAAGAACGTCCGCGAATCCGTCACCCAGGTAGACCGCTCGCGTGATTGCGCCGACCGCCACCGCGTCGTCTGGGGTTGCCGGCCGGACCTGAAACACGCGCCCACGGTAGCCGCCCGCAGTTGCCGTCCACCTGTTGGCCGCCGTCAGACCGCGGTCTCCGATCGGGTTATCAGGTCTCCTGTGTCGGGTTCCAGCACCCGGTCACCTGCCCTCGGCGCGGCAACCTGCGCGCGCGGCCGCCGCGGTACCAGCGCAACCGCCCAGACAACCAGGTTGGCGAGCACCAGCAGGAAGCCCAGTACCTCGAAGTGGTCGCTGATCGAGGCAATCCCCGACAGCCACGAAAGACCGCCCACGTCAGCCAGCAGCCCGGCCAGGTACACCAGCCCGATCCCGAGTCCAACCGCGGCCGTGACCGCCGTCATCGACACATTGAACGTCAGCCGTCGCGAGTCCGACTGTCCGGTGGTCCAATAGAGTCTCGAGAACAGCAGCGAATTCCCCGTGTCGAACAGCGACATCCCTGCCGCGAACAGCAGCGGCAGCGCCAGCAGTCCCGACAGGCTGGCCGAGCCGGAGGCCGCCGACGACGCTGTTACGGCCAACAGGGCCACCTCTGAGGCAGTCTCAAGCCCCAGACCGAACAGGAACCCGATTGGGAATAGCTGCCCGCCTAGGACGAAACGCGACGTGTCCGGGGTGACGGTGCTGACGCCGGCGGCGCCACTGGCACCACTTGCGGCGGCACCGGATTTGGCCTCCGGTGCGCAAGCGCCCAGCAGCCCGACACTCGCCCCGATTCCCACAAAACCGGTCAACAGGCCGCGACGCGACAACTCCCGCCCGGCTGGTGATTCGGGATCGATGACCTAAGTCTCGTCCTGCTGGTCCATCTGTCCCCGTCCCTTCGCGTTCCTACCGTGACCTTGACTTCCCATGAGTGAACCAGAAATTAGTCCAGTCCGGCTTGCACCAGCAACCTCGCGACGCTTGAGTGTGGTGTTTCGGCGCATCGGTGCATGGTTGCCCGCTGGCAGGGCGCCCCAACGCCCCACGATCGACCTCCGATACGGGCGCTGAAGTACGTTGGGCGAATGGTCGCCGACCCTCGTGCCTGGTTCGCCGGGCGGCCACCCGGTGTTTCCTCGCGACTGACTCCCGGCGGCGGCACGAAGTCGCTGTGGCAAGCCGAGTACAACGTGGCGATCGAGTTGCCGGTCGTACTGGATCTCGTGGAGATCGACCCGACATCCGGGGATCCGGTGTGGTGGGTAGCCGCCACCGTCGACCTGCGAGACAGGGTTCCCACATTGACCCACGTCTTCGTCGGCGCTGAGGGCGGTCTCGATCCGGTGCTGTTGCAGCGAGAATTCCGGTGGCTGACCCCCGTGGAGGTCGTCACCCGAATGGTGCCCAGGCTTATCGCGGAGGGCACTGATCCGTTCAATTACAACTTCCCAGCTACGGGCCATCCAGAGGCATCATCCGTGGACAGGATGAGCGGTCGACAGTTGTCCAACGAGTTCCTGGAAGACGTTGCGCGGGAGTACCTGGCCCAGGGCCGCGGGTACGCGGCGAAGATGGCCGCCGCCCATCAGGTCAGCGAGCGTACGGCCAAGAGTTGGGTCGAAAAGGCTCGGCGGCGGGGGATTCTCACGAAGACTCGCCCCGGCTCCAAGGGCGGCGAGTGGGTGCCCAAGTCGCGGCGTTGAGCTGCTACCCCTGGCCCGAGCCGCTACCCCTGGCCCGCGATGTTCACCATCCAGGAAATCCCGAACTTGTCGATACACATCCCGAACGCATCTCCCCAAGGGGCCACGTTCAGCGGCAGCAGCACTTGGCCCGAACCCGCGAGCGCGTCCCAATAGCCCCGAAGCGTGGCATCGTCGTTGGCGTCGCCCGAGAGCGAGATCGAAATGCTTGACCCTGGCGTGTGATGGGCCTCGCTGGGGGTGTCGGAGGCCATCAGAGCCACCCCCTCCGAGCGGATCATGCCGTGCATGACCTTCTCACCGTCTTCCGCGCCACCGTGCCCCATGCTTCCGTAGGTGCTGATCTCGAGGTCACCGCCGAAGATCCCGTGGTAGAACTCAAGGGCCTCCCGGGCGTTGTCGCGGAAGCCGAGGTAGGGGTTGAGCAGGACAGCCATATTTCCTCCAAAGGATCGATCGCCAGCCCAGGCGCGGGTTCTCGAGCGTAGCGGTTTGACAGCTCA
>CAZJNU010000015.1:0-15733 GCA_964547485.1 uncultured Actinomycetes bacterium | reverse complement strand
CGCAGAATTCCGGTGACCACGGCAACGTCGCCGATGACGGTCTCGTGCACCTCAGACAGGTCAGAAGTGCACGAACTCACGTCGGCGAGCAGGCTCGTCGTGTAGGCCGCGATCTGGTCACGCCCCCGCAGCCACCCCCGGGACACCTCGTCCACGCCCATGGCGTCTTCGGCGTAGCCCTCCATGATCTGGCGCGCGTCACCTGCGTCAATGCCCGCCAGCACCTGCCTGATCACTTGCTGTGCTTCGTCACCCATGTTCCGATCATTGCCGCCGGTCCAGCCGCGATGCCAGTCGGGCCGGCCGAAGGGGTTACCGGAGCTGCGTTGCCGGAGTGGCACTGCCGACGCACCGAGCGACGCGGCCGGGACCTACTTCTTCTTCTTCTTGGTCTTGTCCTTTGCCTTTGCCAGCGCTTTGTCAAGCTGCGCGCGTGTCTTGGGATCCTTGGCCTTGGCCTGTGCCTTCTTGCTCAATTGGCTCAGACGCTCCTGATTCTTCGGATCCTTCATCATCTTCTTCAGGCTGCCACTCATCCCCATTGCGGGTTCCTCCTCTGTCGGGTATTCCCAAACGATATCCCCCGGCCGGACCGTGGACGTTGCTGCTACGCAAGCTCTGGCTGTTCGCTCCAAGTGTCGGCTTTGGCGGGCAGCGCAAGGCCCAGGGCCCGCCACTCGACCAAGGAGGCGGCCACCAATCTCTTGGCGCTCGCCAACGCGCGCGCGGCCTGGATGCCGACCTCGTCCGCCACGGCGTCGGTTGGGACGGCAGCCTCCGCGTCGGTGTCCCAGACCGCCGCGTCTGGGACACCGTCCGCTGATTCGGGCGCCCCCTGACCTGCGAACTTCGAGGTGGCCGGTTCCGAGGCGGCGACCTTCGAGGCATCGGGCCCCGAGTCGGTGGGCTCGGAATCCGCAGGCGCCGGGCTGGTGGCCACCGAGCTGTCGGAGGGAATCTCACCGGCGACCCCATGCTCCAGGTACCACGCACGCAACCGGCCCGTAACTATGAGATCTGCGAGTTCGTGCGCCCGAGCCCGGTCGTCGTCGCTGAGTTTGGATGTCTCACCGCAGGCCCGCAGCCAGCCGTAGTCGATGTTGATGTTCATCAGTCCGGGCTCGGTCTCGAACAGTCCGATCGCCATTACCGTCGGGTCGATGACGGTCAGCCGGGCACCATCCGGACGCGGCATCGCCAGGTCCCGGCGCTGCTGCCCGTAGAGGGTCACATAGACCTGCGAGCGCAGCAACACCGAAAACATGTTGGTGTTGGCGTAGTCCACCTCGGGCGGCGGGCAGGCGAGCGAGTCAGCCAGCACGGCGTACACGTCGGTGGCGCCGAGCGCGAAGGCGGGCGCGAGCGGGATGTTCTGCAATACGCCACCGTCGACGTAGGCGTCGCCACCAATCGGTCGGGGCGCGAACACCATCGGCACGCTCGACGAGGCGAGCACTCCCTCGACCACTCCCGGTGTGGGATCGCCCGGGGCCGCGGTCACCGCGTCCTGCTCCACCAGGGACCCTGTCTGGGTCACGTACCGCACGCAACCCTCGTTCAGCGCAGTTACGGTCAGCCTCAGTTCGAGTCCGTCGCGAGCGATCGACTCAAGGTCCAAGGGGGCCGGCCCCCTTCCGGGCGTGTGGCCCAGGAGAGCCTCACCGAGGGGGTCGATGACCGCCAGTGATTCGGCGTTGGCGCTGAGGCCCTTGATCGCCTTGTGCGTCATCGCGAGACCAGAGACGACTGAACGCGCCACCTCGAGTCCGTGCTGGACCGCGGTAGTCCTCGTCCCTGAAGTCGCCTCGGCGAGTACGTCCTCGGCCATCGTCGGATCCGCTGGGATCGTGGGGCGCATGGTGCCGGCCATGAGCTCCCGCACATCCACGGCCAACGGGGTCCCCTCGAGTCCGGTGAGCCACGGTTGTGCTTCGAAGGCAACCCCTGGCACCCCCAGCCGGATCACGTCGTCGCGGAGCACAGTCGCAGCCGTGTGGAACTCCTCCGCTGTCCGGGCCTGCGCCAGCACCGACGCACAGATGGACCCTGCAGATGTTCCCGTGATGACCTTGGGGATGAGCCCGGCCTCCCGGATCAGGTAGTCCAGCGCTCCTGCCGAGAACGATCCCCGCGCACCGCCCCCACCCAATGCGAAGCCCACTGTTCGTTTCGCCACCCCGACACGCTAGTGCAGGCTGCTCCTGGCGGCTCGTTCGTTCGCGCGCCTGATGTGAGGTTTCGACGACCGCGCGGCGGGCGGGCTCCGAGGGGCGCAGTGCCCGCGGCGGGCGGGCTCCGAGGGGCGCCGGGTGCGCGGCGGGCGGGCTCCGAGGGGCGCCGGCAGGTTACCCGACAGTAACCGGAACATTACGTGGCCTCTGGGGTACACCCGGTTCCGGTTACCGCCCAGTAACCGACGGGCGATGGTCGAGAGCCGCCTGGCACGGGGAGGCGGCCAACGGGCAGCCAACGGGGTCGGAGTTTGCGCTATCCGGGTACCAGCAGGCGAATCAGCGTCCCTTCCCCGTCCCCCGCTGCACGCCTGCGCAGGGCATCATGGTCGGGTCGAGAGCCCCGCGACCTGTTTCGGAGGAGCCATGTTGAACCCGGAGACCACTGCGCTACTGGTCATCGACATGCAGAAGGATGCCGTCGAACGACTCGTGCCGACCGGAGCACAGGCGGTCCCCGCCATCGCCCAGGCCCTCAAGGCGGCGCGTACAGCTGGCATCACCGTGATATTCGGATTGCGGGTCCACCGGGCCAACGGGGACGACGTGGAAAGGTTCCGGCAGGCCGTTTTCCAGGAGAAGCCCTTCCTGGTCGCAGGCACGCCGGGCGCGGAAGTTCTGCCCGAGCTGGCACCGCTTCCGGACGAGGACCGCATCGTCAAGACCCGCTTCAGTTGCTTCTTCCAGAGCGACTTGCTCATCCTGCTGACACGGCAGGAAATCCGCACCCTGGTGGTCTGCGGTATTCAGACACCCAACTGCGTCCGCGGCACCGTCACCGACGCGCTCGCCTACGATTTCGACGTAGTGCTGCTGGACGACGCCATCCGGGCTCAGTCGCCCGAAGTCCACGCCGCCAACATGTACGACATGGTGCAGATGGGTGCGACTTCGATGACGACCGCGCAGTTCGTAAGTTCCCTGGTGCACTGAACGACCAGGGAATTGCAGGGAACCCCAGACGCGACGGATCGGTCGGGCAACGTCGGGTCCCAAGCAATCGTGACGGGTGGCGCCGACGGCGAGCCATCGCGTGGCGGGACAGGGGCCCGGAACAGGCCTTAGCCAGCCGGCCTCACGAGGCGCCTTCGACAGACGGAATCCCAGCCATCTTCCTTCGTCCCCGCCGCTCGGCTCCGACTCCGGCAACGATCACAAGAACAACCCCGACGACCTGCAACGGACTCGGCAACTGGCGCAGAACGACAGCTCCGATCACGACCGCAAATCCTGGCTCGAGTGCCATCAACGTGCCGAACGCTGTCGCCGTGAGCCGCCGCAGCGCCAGCATCTCGAGCGCGAACGGCAGCACCGGCAGCAGGATTGCGAGGGCGAAGACGGCCGCCACCACGCCCCAGGTCAAGCCTGGGATTGCCTGCGGTAGCCCCACGGGAGTCGCTATCAGCGCCGCCACCGGGATGGTGATGGCCAGACCCTTTACGCCGGAGACACGATCCCCGACATGTTGGGTGAGCAGAATGTAGGTGCCCCAACCGGCGGCGGCGACGGCAGCGAACAGGATCCCGAGCATATCCACCTGGCCCTCCCATGGCCGAGTCAGGAGCAGCACACCCACGAGTGCCAAGCAGGGCCACGCCAGCATCCGTCGATTGTGCGCCCGCACTGCGGCAACAGTGAGCGGGCCGAGGAACTCGATCGCCACCGTGGTGCCCAACGGGATTCGGTCGATGGCGGCCAGGAACGCCACCGTCATGACGGCCGTTGCCAACCCCAGCGCCAACAGGGGCGCCACGGCATCGCGTGGCACGTCCTTGCGTGACGGACGCACCAGTACCAGCAGGATGAGAGCGCCCGCGGATAGGCGTAACCAAGCCGTTCCGGCCGGGCCCACGAGCGGGAACAGCCCGACGGAGAGGGCGGCTCCCAGTTGGACCGACAGCATGGCGACGACGGCAAGCGACCAGGCTGGAGCCCGACCGGTCACAGCGGACCAGGCCGTCGACGGAGCTCCAGCCATGGCGCGCCTCCAGCAGGAAAATGGTGCAGCAAGTCGCTACTCTTGTGCACTATACTGCACCGCATGCAGACGGTGGACGAGATCGGACCGGCGGCCGCGATCGCACGAACCATCGGGCGGCGTATTCGTTCCGGCCGTACCGATCTGGGCTGGACGCTCGACCAACTGGCCCAACGTTCCGGGGTGAGTCGACGGATGCTCATCAACGTCGAGCAGGGGACGACAAACCCCAGCATCGCGACCCTGCTCCGCATTTCCGACGCCCTCGGCATCGGCCTGCCTTCCCTGGTCGACACAGCGGAGGACACCGCCGCGCCAATCACCCTCCACCGGGCGGGAGAGGCCCACCCCGTCTGGCGCAGCCCGGCCGGCGGATCCGCCGTGTTGGTCGCAGGTACCCGACCGCCCAACGTGAGTGAACTGTGGGACTGGCGGCTGGGCCCCGGCGACATCCACCCGAGCGAGGCCCACCGCGCAGGCACCCGAGAGCTGCTACTCGTCCTGTCAGGTGCGATCATCCTCGTCGTCGGCGACACCCGCCATCGACTCAAGGTCGGCGACTCCGCCAGTTTCGACGGCGCCCTCCCCCACTCCTACGGCAACCCGTCCCAGACTCGCCCATCGCGATTCGCCCTGTCCGTACACGAACTCTCCCCCGATAGGGCACCATGAGCGGCATCGCTCCGCCCCGGCGGCTGCGATGATCAGGTCGTGAGCCGACACGTACAGATCACCTTTGACGCCCGTGATCCGCGAGCCCTGTCGACGTTCTGGCGCGACGTGTTGGGCTATGTCCACCCGGGGCCACCAGGGGTGGCCTTACCTGACGGCGCCGACCCGCTGGCGGTCTGGGACGAGTTCCTCCAGCAGATCGGCGTACCACCCGAACAATGGAACACCCGTTCGGCGATCGAGGATCCCGACGGGCAGGGGCCCCGATTGTTCTTTCAGCAGGTGACCGATCACAAGGCCGGCAAGAACCACGTCCACCTCGACGTTCGGGCCGCTCCCGGCCTACAGGGGCAGGAACGGATGATCGCGTTGGAGGACGAATGCCAACGACTCGTCGCCCTTGGAGCAACCCGGCTGCGTCGCCACGAGCCAGCCCCGCCGATGAGCGCGGGACACATCGTGATGGCGGATCCTGAGGGTAACGAGTTCTGTCTGGACTGACGTGTGATCCGTTCCACGTGGACCGAATCGTCGCCTTTCGACCGACCGCGTCGCATGCAAGTGGCGGTCACGGCTGAGGTGGGAGTCATCCAACCGTCAGAGGTCATTGCCTGCGTAGGACTGATTGAAGCTCTTGTTGGCCAGCGGGAAGTCGGGCACGATCGTGTCGGCAAGAGCCACCCCGAGGGCCGGCCAATTCAGAAACGACGGGTCGACGATCTTCACGCTGGCCAAAGTTCCGTCGGCGCGGAACTCCACCCGGTGAGCGATACGACCGCGCCAACCTTCGACCAGTCCAAGCCCCGAGGTGCGCGCCGACAATCGCGCGGCCGCAGTCCCTGCCGCTGGTACTGACCGACCGACTCGCAACTCCTCGGTGATGTCCTCGAGCAGTCGGAGCGAGATCGCCAGCTCGCCAACCCGCACGCGATAGCGGGCAAGTGCGTCACCGGCATTCTCGATGGTGACTGCGAAACTAGTAGGTAGTTCACAGAAGGGATGATCGCGCCGCGCGTCCATGTCGATTCCGCTCGCCCGCGCGACGTATCCCAGCGTGCCGAGGTCGGCGGCGGCCTCCCTGGGCAGGATCGCCGTCCCAGAGAATCGGTCTAGGACAGTTCGGTTGCCCAGCGTGACTGCGACAAGTTTCTGCACTTGATCCGCAATGGATCGCAGGAAATCCCGGTCCGGCAAGGCACTGGCGTGGGCCGTTCCGATGCCGATCCCACCCCGGAGCAATCGGTGGCCGGTGAGATGGTCGTTCAGCCGCAGCATCTCCTCCCGCAGGCGTTGTGCGTGGCTGTTGGCGAAGCTGAAGCCCACATCATTGGCCATCGCTCCGAGGTCACCTAGGTGGTTGTAGACGCGTTCGAGCTCCAGCAGCATCGCCCGAACCAGCTGGACATTGCCGGGAACAGGCATGTCGAGAGCCTCTTCAACCGCCAGGCAGAAGGCGAGGGTGTGACCAACCGCCGTGTCCCCACTCACCCGCTCCGTCAGTTCGATCGCCTGCGCCGGGGTACGTCCGACGAAGAGACGCTCGATTCCGCGGTGCAGGAACCACAACCGCGCCTTCATACGCAAGATGGTTTCGCCCACCACGGAGAAGCGGAAGTGCCCCGGCTCAATTAGGCCAGCATGGACGGGACCAACTGGAATCTCATACACCCCGGCGCCTTGCACGGGAGTGAATGGATACTCACCGGCGTCATCCTCAAAGGCGGGGACTGTCCCCGGTTCCGCAACCATCGGGTACCAGCCTCGTGGCCAGTGACCGTGCCGCACCAGCCGATAGGGCATCGGATGACCCGATGGCGTCACACCGAACAGGTCGCGGATCTCCCGTTCGAACCGCCCGAGCGGGTAGCTGAGATCAGCCGCACTGGGAAATTCACCACCCGCTGCGACATTGATCTGCACCTCAACGCGAGCGTCATCGACCGCTCGAACCATCGCATAACTAATCTGAACCCGGTCGCCCACCAGCCGAGCCGACACCAGGGCGACAGCGAAGCCATCACCCAACAGGCCGCTGAGGGTCGCCCGAAGCAGGTGCACCGACACCACTCGGCTCGACCGCCTCGGAGCCGCCGACTCGCCGGTCATCTTCGCACCGTCAGCAGTTGTCCGGCAGCGTCCAGCAGGGCCGGGAGGGGGCCAACCGCGAAGCCGACAACGATGGCCGCCCCGAAAGCCGCCACGATTGGCAGTTGTCGTCCGAACCCGGCGCGGGCCTGACGACCTCCCGACTGTTCGGGTTCAACGCGTGAGTCGGTGACCCCAAGTGTCATCTGCGCCCCGAGTCGCAGCATCGCGGCGAACACGACCAGGAGCAACAGGACAGCCACGGCGACCACCCAACCGAGCCCCGCCTCCACACCGGCAAACGCGATCGCCACTTCAGTGAAGAAGAGACTGAACGGTGGAAGGCCGAGCAGCGCGACGAGACCGACAATGAGGGGGGATGCCAAGTCGGGTCGACGACTGGCGAGTCGTCGAATAGCCGGGATGCTGGCCGTCCCCTCTGCGACCAGGATCCGTCCCGACACCACGAACAAACTTGACTTGACCAACCCGTGGCCCAGTACATGGAGCAGGGCAGCAGTGATCGCCACCGGCCCCCCGATTGCGGCGGCCAGCGCGACGATCCCCATGTGTTCGACACTCGAGTACGCGAGCATCCGCTTGAGGTCGCGTTGCCGGATCAGTAGTAGCCCCGCGACTGCCAGCGACGTGAGGCCGGCCGCGATCAGGATGCCACGCAGGAACTGTGGCCCCACCACGTCGTCCACCACCGCCTGGACCCGCAGAATCGCATAGAACGCCACCGACAGCAGCACGCCGGACATCAGGCCGGAGACCGGTGCAGGGGCTTGACTGTGCGCGTCTGGCAACCAACTGTGCATCGGTGCCAGGCCGACCTTGGTCGCGAATCCGAGCACCATCAGGCCGCCTGCAAGTCGCATCAGGGACGGGTCCAGCCCCGTGACCTGACCGCTGGCCAGAGCCGCCCAGGACAGTGTCGGTTGTTCGGCCGCCAGCGTGGCCGTGTACAGCAGCACCACCCCGAGGAAAGCCAATGCGATTCCCGCCGACCCCAGAATCACGTATTTCCAGGCGGCCTCCAGCGAACGCCGGGAACCCTCGTGGCCAACCAGAAAAGCGGTCGCCACTGTGGTCGCCTCAATCGCGACCAACAGGACGCCGAGGTTGTCGGTCAGCACCGCCAGGGACATGGCCCCAAGAAAGAGACCCACGAGCGAGCCGTAGGTCCAGTCCCGACCGGCTCCGAAGCCAGCCCAGGAAGCCACCAGTCCGACACACCCGATGACCACCAGCATGAATGCCGACAGCGCATCCGCAGCAAGCAGCCCGCCCAGCGCGGTGGGGTGCTGTCCGGCCAGGACTGCCGCAGAGAGCAGCAAGGCACACCCGAGGATGCCGACCGACGAGATCACGCCGACCCAGCGCCAGAAGCCGGTGGCACGCGCAACCGCAGCCAGCAGACCCGTGGCCACGCAGAGCGCCACCGGTAACACCAACGCAAGAGTCGCCATCAGTCGTGCAACTCCCGAAGATCGTCAAGGTCGACCACACCCGCTGCCGCCATCCTGTTCGTGACGACGTAGAGGATGAGAACGATCAGGAGGACGTCGAGTGAGACGCCGATTTCGACCACCAACGGCACACCGCCGACAGTCAGGAAAGCGATGGCCGCGATGCCATTGTCAAGCACGACGAAACCCATGACCTGACCGACAGCGTGCCTTCGGACAAGCAACAACAGGAAGCCGATGAGTACCAGTGCAAACCCCACCGCCAGAGTTCCCGCGGCCGGTCCCGGCGCGAGCGCGGCGACCGGCTGAGCCACCAAGTAGGCCACTGTGGTCAGCAGCGCTGCCCACAGGAGTGCGGCGGTGGTGTTGATGAGGGGAACCTCTGCGCGAGAACCGGGCCTCGAGCGCGCGGCCCGGGCCAGCACCAGCGGGATGAGTACCCCCTTGATCGCGACGATGCCCGCCGCAATCGCCAGCAGTTGCCACTCGCCTTCGAAGATCCCGATCGCGGCAGCCAATCCGGCGACGGCAATTCCCTGGACCGCTAGCGCCCGCACCCCTGCGGGCATCGATCGACGCCAGACCAGCAACGTTGCGGTCAGCAGCAGTGCCCCACCGCAGATCCCAATGAGTTGACCGAACAGGTCCGACGAGAGGCTCACCCCGTCACCACCCAGTACGACGCTGTGACCGCCACCAGCGCCAGTGCGAAGGAACCCGCCAACAACTCCGGCACCCGGAACAGCCGCAGCTTGGCGATGAATACCTCGGCCGCGGCCAGGCAGACTGCCAGCCCGAGGACTTTGGCAACCATCGCCAGCAGGCCCAGAGCCACCAACGGCAGCGTTAGCTGATCAGTGAGACCGAACGGCATGACGAAGGCCGCGAGCAGGCCAAGGAGCGCACCGAGTCGCACCTGCGAACCCCACTCCAACCAGGCGAGGTCCCGACCCGAGGTCTCCAACAACATCGCCTCGTGCACCATGGTCAACTCGAGATGGGTAGCCGGGTTGTCCACTGGCAGTCGCCCGGTCTCCGCAATCACGGCGATCGCCAGAGCCGTGACGGCCAGCACGCTCACCGGCGACCAGATGCTCGTCACGTCCGACGACCGACTGGTCACGATCACGCTCAGCAACGATGTCCCCACCGGCACCGAGAGCGCATAGATCGAGAGCAACACGGTCGGTTCCACCAACGCGGCGATGGTCATGTGCCGACTGGAACCCATCCCGCCAAAGGCAGTTCCAGCGTCGAGTCCGATCAGGGCAAGTGCCGCCGTGCCCAACAGCAACAACCCCACGACAACGAACAAGTCGTCGGGGACCAGGGGCGGTGTCACGGTGCCCACCAGCGGCACCAACGCGCACACACCCATACCGGTGACCATGAAGACGACTGGCCCGATACGTGAGATCCAACTGGTGTCGCGGGCAGACAGTGGCTCCTTTCGGAACTGCTTGCGAAGGTCTCGCCACGGCTGCCAGAAACCCGCACCGGCGCGGCCTTCCAGCCGGGCGCGCAGTTGTCGCATCACCCCTGTGATCACCGGAGCGAGGAGCAGCATGGCTACCACTTGGATAGCGATCAACACCAGTGCGGGGCCAGTCATCGTGATACCGCCAAGACCAACAGGAGGCCGATGAAGGAGAAGATCAAGTAGCGATGGATGCTTCCGTTCTGCAACCACCCGCCAACCAGTCCGATCCGATTGAACAGCCGCACCGCTGGCCGGTAGAGCAGCGTCTCGAATACATCGTCGACTTGCTGAGAGAATCGCACCCGCGAAATCAGATAGCGCGACTCATCTGCGTGTGTGACCTCGACGTCCCTGGTCTGGGCCAGCGCATCATCGAACACCCGGGTCAGTGGTTCGGCATAGGACGTCGCGGTGTACTGCATACGTGGTGTCAACGAGCCGGCCCCGCAGGCCCACACGAGCTCAACCTCGCGACGAGGCGCCCGTCTGGCTGCCACTATCTGCCACCCGATCACCGCCAGGGTCAGCACGACCAGCAGGGCTGTCAACGCGGCTGGGGCGAGCAGGGCGTTGAAGGGCACCAGCATCAGTCCGCCCGCGGCCGAACCATCAGCCACCGGTACCGCCACCGCCGTGGCGGCCGCCGAAGCCACGAACCCAGGGAGGACCCCCACCACGAGCACAGCCGCGGCGGCAATCATCATGCCCGCTCGCATGGTCAGACCGGACTCGCGAGCAGTCGCTGCAGCCGGACTCCGCGGTCGCGCCAGGAATGCGATGCCAAAGGCCTTGACGAAGGTGAGCAAGGCGATTCCCGTGGTCAGCGCAACCACGGCGACCGCGATGGGCATCGCCACCGACACCAGTCCGTCACCCGGGATCGCTCCATGGATCAGCGCCTGAAAGAGCGACCACTCCGCGACGAATCCAGCCGTCACTGGCAAGGCTGCGGCGGCCAGGGCGGCGATACCGAAGGTCGCGGCTGTCACGGGCATCAACCGCCCGAGGCCACCGAGTCGGTCGAGGTCCCGCTCGCCGGTCGAATGATGTACTGAGCCCGCCGCCAGGAAGGCCGCCGTCTTCAATGCGGCGTGGGCGACAACCAGCAACAGACACGCGACCAGGGCGACACCCGCCACTGCTTCGGCCCCACTCGCCGTCAGCAGACTGGCGGCACCGACGGCCAGAAACATCAGCCCGACGTTCTCGGTGGTGGAGAACGCCAACAGCCGCTTGAGGTCAGCAGCGACGGACGCCTGCAGCACTCCGAAGAGCGCCGAAAGCCCACCCGCGACCATCAGCGCGACGCCCTCCCAGGCGGGACCGCCGGGTAGGAGTCGCAGCACCAACACCAGCACCCCGAAGACGCCAAGTTTGACGAGCGCCGCGCTCATCAGTGCGGACACGTGACTGGGTGCGGCGGGATGCGCTCGGGGTAACCAGACGTGCAGCGGAACAATCCCCGCCTTGGCGGCAAAACCGAGGCTGAGGAGCACAAATGCGGTCGCGCCGGCGACCGAGTCCGGCGCCACCTCCGACAATGCACCGAAGGCTGTGTCCCCATCCGCAGCGCCAACCAGGACGGCGAACCCGAGCAGCAGCAACAGGAAACTCACGTGTGCCATCGCTGTGAACCAGATGCCAGCCGACAGGACCTCTGCCCGGCCCCGATGCTCGGCGAAGACAAGCGCTGTGGAAGCCAGCGCCATCAACTCCCAACACAACAGAAATGACACCGCGTCGGCGCACGCCGGCACGGCCAGCAGCGCCAACACGAGGACTGCGAAGGACGTCCACATCAGCGGCGACTCGGCAGCAGACCCACGCGCGTACCCGATACCGAACACCGCGGTGGCGACCGCGACTAGGCCGATGACAACCATGAAGAACCCCCCGAGCGGATCGGGGTCGAACACCATCGGCGGGAGCGGCAGGGAGAGACCGACTGCCACCTGCGTCTGCGCTCCGGCGAGCGTCGCCGCGCCCACCCCGACGCCAGTGCATCCGAGCAGGGCCACAGCGGACCCGCAGAGAACCGAGCGAATCGCCGGCGTCGCGAACCAGGC
Source organism: uncultured Actinomycetes bacterium (assembly GCA_964547485.1). Taxonomy (GTDB): domain Bacteria; phylum Actinomycetota; class Actinomycetes; order S36-B12; family UBA10799; genus JACJWR01. Next base: position 3,749 of record CAZJNU010000015.1, on the reverse strand, counting down.
GGCCAGCAACGCAACAGCGAACATGGCCCCACCCACGACGAGGAAGATCGCAACTGCGGTCACCGCCCCGTCACCGTCCGCAGCATTTCGATGATCGCCGCGGGTGGAGGTGGACACCCCGCCACCTCGCCATCGACCGGGATGACGGTTGACACTGGGCCGACGACCCCATAGGCATCGGCAAACACTCCGCAGTTGCGTGCACAGTCCCCGACCGCCAACAACACTCTGGGTGTCGGCGTCGCTTCGAAGGTTCGCCGAAGCGACGAGGCCATGTTCTGCGTGACGGCGCCGGTGACCAGCAGGCCGTCTGCGTGCCGCGGGGAGGCCACCAGCCTGGCACCGTACCGCTCCGCGTCGTAGGTGGGCCCAAACGCCATCCCGATCTCAATCTCACAACCGTTACAGGAACCTGCGTCGACGTGGCGAAGTTGTACGCTCCCTCGCAACGCAGGGGGGACTACCGGATTGGGCGGTGGACCAGGCGGTGCTGCCTCGGCGATGCGACCTGTCCGTCTCGCCAGGCGAATGATGTCCGAAATCCCCATCCGTGCGTCAGGCCTGGTCGCCGAGTTCAGAAGCCAGTGACTGCTGGTCGGAAAGTACCTTCGACAGAACCTGCCGCGCTGCGGTCAGGAGATCGCTGACCTCCGGAACTGCAATGGAATAGATGACCGCTGCCCCCTCGCGGCGCTGCTGAACCAGCCCGGCCCTACGCAGGACCGCCAACTGCTGCGACAGACTGCTGGGTTCTATCCCGATGTCCTCCAACAACTCGTGCACCGCATGATCGCGCTCGCTCAGCAGTTCGAGCACCCGGATGCGAGCAGGATGACCAAGGGTTCGGAAGAAGTCCGACTTGGCCTGGTACAGCGGCACTCCCATTGGTCGACTCGCTCCTTCCATAATTATCAGTTGCGCAATTCTGCAAGTACTCTAGCAGCCCGTCTAGCGGAACGGAGCTTCAGCCGAGCTTGCCTGCACGGCCATCGTTGCTGGCCCTAACCTCAATCCGCCGACTGGTGTGGTTGTGGCGGTCCGCGCGGTGGGAGCGTGGTTGTGGGGGCTGGTTCTGGGTGTGGGCATGCGGTTTCGACGACCGCTCGCCCCTAACGCGGCGGAGGCGGCCCCCGCTGGCCACCTGCGCCACTGGCGCGCGGGCTCAGAAGCGGCGCTGGAGGGTTACCAGACAGTAACCGGAACATTACCTACCCTCTGGGGTACACCGCGTTCCGGTTACCCGCCAGTAACCGACGGGCGACAGTCGACAGCCGCCTCCGAGTCGACGACCGGGCTGGGCGCTTCGGCGCCGATGAGATCCTCATCGCCCGAGCCGACAAGTCGATGCACACGGCCAAGGAATCCGGTCGTGACCGTATCGTTGCCGTCAGCGGTCCATAGACCGACCCGCTTGGCGATTGACGAAGCCTGCCGAGACAGGAACGGATGACGGCGTCGAGACTGAACGCCAACGACTCGGCGGGGAGCACCTAGAACTGGACTTTGCGAACCAATCCAAAGCTCACCCTAAGCCGCGGTGCACTCGCCATAAAGATCTGGTCTGCACTGGTCCTGATCTCGAGGGATGACCCGAAGAGTCCGAGGGTGCGTCTCCGCGGTGCGTTCGACGTCCAAGGTCCGTCAGTTTGGGGAGGCCAGCCGAGTGAGCACGCTATTCATGGTCTGGTCGTAGATGAAAAGGTACGGACCCGGCTGACCATCGAGCGCTCCCAACCCAACCAGGATCAGATCCCCCACCTGCGTTGCTGAGCCCCTACCGGAGTTCGACGACCACAGGGGTGCGTCGGCACTCGAGTAGACGACGAGATTCCCATCGTCTTGAACCCGCAGATAGTTGCCGGTCCCAATGGTCGGCGTTTGCCAAAGGGAAGAACCCATGTTGTTGGAGTACAAGAGTTGACCATTATCCTGCATGGTCAGCTTGTTGCCGCCGAGCCGCAGTGATGATCCGGCGGGGTACTTACCAACTACCCAATACGGGGGGCCGAACCCGCTGTAGGGAAATGCCTGGGTCCAAGGCCCGGCGGACGGGGGAGTGTTCGGCGTCCACTTCGGCTTGACGCGGGCCGAGTCGAAAAGCACAACTCCGACGGAGGCGTCGACCACGTACATGTTGGTACCTTTGTCGCCTGCTGCCGTGCCGAGCGTGACCGAATACTGGTCACCTGGCTGCTGGTCAAAACCCTGATCGTAGGTACCTGATGCCCACAGCACAGTTCCAGACTGGGAGTAGACAACCAGGTTACCGTCGGGCTGCATCCGCGCATAGGCCCCGGGATTCTGCGAAGTGTTCGACGCCCACTGAACACTTCCAGATTTATCGGTCAGCACCGAGTTCCCGTCAGGCTGCATTTCAAGAGTCGAGCCGTTGGCCGTGAGACTTGATCCCGCCGGGTACGCGCCGACCGGCCAAAACGAGTATCCAGACGACAACCTGATGCTGGCCACGTTGGCATTATTGGTCGTCTGGCCCACAAGTTGCGCAGTGTTCGCAACGGTCGTTCCAGGTGCTCCAGTCGGAGTGAACTGGACAGTTATCGTGACTTCTCCGTCGCTTTCCGGAGAAAGGACGCACTTGAGGGGCGCGGGCGGGCCCGCGCACTGCCCCTCGCTCACAGATGCGCCTGTGACCCCGAGTGCCGATGGGAAGGCGTCCGTCAGCGTTGCGACGGCAGTTCCCGATGGGAGCTTACTCACCGTGATCGTGGCTTCACTGGGCAGACCTGTGTAGACCGTCGACGGCCAGGACTGGGTCACGGTCGCCGGACCGTTGTACGAATACATGGTGGAGGACCCATCGTCCTGTACCGGCGGGGAGAAGGACGAGACGTCGAAGTCAACGTCGACCCAGCCGCTCGGCGTCGTCTCCGGGTTCTTGACCCAAAAAGTCAACGTTGTCGATTGCCCAGGATTCAGAGATGGAATGTTGCATACCAGTTCATCAGGATCAGGTAGGCAGCCAGGCGGCATTGGAGCAGTGGTATCGATTTCGAAGGGTGCAGGGGGATTCTCGGCGAATCGTATGTTCTGAACCGGGGAACTCCCCACGTTGGTAATCGTCGCCAACGTGGAATTGGCCCCATCCAAATTGGGTGCGGGACTTCCGGCAGGCACGACAGTTGGAGTTTGCGTCACTTCCAGCGCAGCGACCGGAGACGACGGTGTGACCTCGATCTGTGGGGTCGGCCCGCCCCCAGTCGTGTGAAGCACATACGCACCCGGCGCCAAGGTGGCCGGTGCCTTGTATGTCGCCCTTAGCGTCCCCATCGGTCCGGCTGTCGAGGCAGGCGAACCGCAGGCAATCAACGTCGACGTCCAAGTGCAGGAGAATCCTGGCTGGATCGGAGTCCACGTAACCTGAGTAAACTGAAATGGCCCAGATGTGTACGTACTCGAGTCGGCAGCACACTTTTCGCCGCCAGACCCACCACACGCAAAGTCGATTTCCATTCCGGCGCTTCCACCTTGGGCAACCGGGGTCCACTGCTGTTCCACCGGTTGCGCGGAACTCCCACCGCGTCGACCCCAAGGAGAATCTCCGTGTGGCGCTGGCAAACCGAAATTCTCCGTCGCGAGATTGTTCGCTGACGCCGACGACGACGGAACGGTTACCACCTGCCCCGTCGGCGGCACATCTGCCGCGTCCGTCAAATTGACGTCCATCAAAACCGCGCCTAGTGTCCTGCGCCGTTAGTTCGTTGCAGGAGTCGTCCGAGTGAGTCGAGGAT
>CAZJNU010000014.1:0-41957 GCA_964547485.1 uncultured Actinomycetes bacterium | reverse complement strand
GCGCGCGCCGCCGAGGTGATCGATGCCGAGCAGATCGTCATTCGTGGCCAACTCGTGCTCTGTCTGCTGCTACAGATCGAGACAGCCCAGGTGGAGGCGGTCACCGCCTCCGTGACCGCGGCAGCGTTCGAAGTTGGTCTGTCCGTGCAGGTGGACGACTCCCCGTCGTTGGAGGATCCCCGGCGGCTGGGCCGGGTGCTCGTCACGGTCATGGGCGAGCCGCTCGGTCCGGAGGCGTTGGCGGGGGTGACCGCGCGAATTGCGGGTCTGGGCGGGAATATCGATCGCATTGAGCGAATCGCGGGCTACCCGTTGGTGGTGCTGCGACTCACCGTTTCCGGCGCCGATGAGGCAGCCCTACGCGAGGCCCTGGCGGCTGAATCAGCGGTCGGCGGCCTGGATGTGGCAGTGCAGGGAGCTGCACTGTGGCGGCGGGGTACACACCTGGTCGTGATGGATGTGGATTCCACCTTGATCCAGGATGAGGTGATCGAACTTCTCGCCGAACATGCAGGCTGCGCACAGGAAGTGCACGAGGTGACTGTCGCCGCCATGAGGGGCGAGCTGGACTTCGCAGCCAGCCTGCACGCCCGGGTGGCACTGCTGGCCGGAGTGCCCGAGAGTGCCCTGGCAGATGTTCGCTCCTCGATCCGGTTAACCCCCGGGGCCCGGACCTTGTGTCGCACGCTGAAACTGCTCGGCTACCGAATTGCCGTCGTGAGTGGCGGTTTCAGCCAGATCGTCTATCCACTCGCCAAAGAGCTTGATATTGACTACGCACTGGCCAACACCTTGGAGATTCGCGACGGTCTGTTGACCGGAAGGGTGACCGGCCCGATCGTTGACGGCGCCGGAAAGGCCTCGGCCCTTCGCAGGTTCGCCGACGAGAGCGGGATACCGTTGGCGCAGACGGTCGCCATTGGGGACGGCGCCAACGACATCGGGATGATCTCGCTGGCCGGGCTGGGGATTGCCTTCAATGCTAAGCCTGCCCTTCGCCGGGCAGCGGACACAACTGTCAACGTGCCCTATCTGGATGCCGTCTTGCATGTCCTCGGTATTACCCGGGAGGAGATCGAGGCCGCGGATCTGACCAGCCGGGGCCCCGGCAACCCGGCTACCCCCGCGGTACGTCGAAGCTGACCAACTCCGCCGCATTCGGGTCGATGTCAGTCCAGTCACCCTGCCAGCGAATCTCAGCCACGCCGCTGGTCGGGAACTTCGCGATCATCGACTGGTAGGACTCGTCCTTGGATGGCGTGCACAACAGTTGGGCCAGCAATTCCGTGCCCGGGTTGTGCCCCACCAGGATGACTCGTTCACTCACGGCAGGTACGCCGGCAAGCACGTCGAGCAGATCGGAGACATCTGCTTCGTAAATCCTCGGGTCAAGCCCCGCCGTGGGAGGACGTTGCAACTCCGAGGCCACCGCGTCCCAGGTCTGCTGTGTTCGGTTCGCCGGTGATACCAGCGCAAGGTCCAGCGGGGCCCTGGCTGCCAGCAGCCGGCCGACGGCCGGGGCGTCCTTGCGGCCGCGGTCGTTCAGTGGTCGGAGTAGGTCCGGGACCCCGGGGGGCCAGGCGGACTTGGCGTGGCGCAGGAGCACGAGGGTGGGCACGCTCACATCCTTGCGCGCCGTCGGCGCTGATGCCAATGAGGAGCCTGACCTCAGGCCGTCACTGTGCTGTCCGACCGGCCGCAGGGGCAGCAGTTGGGCGCAGGCGTAGGGTCTGCACGTGAACGCGAATGCAACTACTCGCGGAGTGGACCCCGCCTTCCTCGCCCTCACCCTGGAACTCGATCCGACGGTCGACGCCGCCTTTCAGCAGGCGTCAGCGGCTGGGGCTGAATTCGTGGATGTGCGAGTGATGGCCAGCACGAGCAACGATGTGGTGCTGCACGACTTGCAGTTGCAGAGCGCGGCTGTCAACCGGACTCTTGGCGTGGGGATCCGGGTGCTGGTGGCGGGTAGTTGGGGATTCGCGGCAACCACCGATCTCAGTCTTGGCGCCGTCCGGAGGGCGACCTCCAGGGCGGTCGAACTCGCCCGCATTGTGACGATGGGGGCGCACCCCGTCACGTTGGCGGCGGAACCCAGCTACCGAGGGAGTTGGTGCTCCCCGTATGAGCTGGATCCGACGACGGTGGACCTCACCGAGGTGTTCGAGACCCTCGGAGGCTGGGCAGCCCGGCTGCTCGCCAGCGAAGTCGTCGCCCATGTCGACACGTCGTTCACGGGCGTGAAGGAACAGCTGCTATACGCGAACTCCGACGGCACCCGGGTGGTGCAGCAGCGGGTGCGCTGCCATCCCAGCGTGACCGCAATCGCCCTGTCCGCCGGCGGCTTTGAGGACATGACGACGACCGGTCCGCCGGCCGCACGTGGCTGGGAATACGCGCTCGCCCCGTGCTGGCAGGCGGAGCTGGCACAACTTCCGGAACTGCTGGCCGAGCGGGTCTCGGCACCGGAGCTGGAACCCGGGCGCTACGACCTGGTGATCGATCCCACGAATCTCTGGCTGACCATCCACGAAAGCGTCGGGCACGCCACCGAGTACGACCGCGCCATCGGGTTGGAGGCCAACTACGCGGGCACATCGTTCGCAGTACCTGCGGGCCTGGGGTCGTTCCAGTACGGCTCCGAGCTGATGAAGGTCACTGGCGACCGAACCACCGCGGGAGGTCTGGCGACGGTCGGTTGGGACGACGAGGGAGTTGCGGCGCAGCGCTGGGATATCGTCCGGGACGGCGTGCTGGTCGGCTATCAACTTGATCGTGCTGGCGCCTCGGCGCTAGGGCTGGACCGGTCCAACGGCTGTGCCTACGCCGACTCCGCCGGCCACGTCCCGCTGCAGCGGATGCCAAATGTGTCGTTGGCCGCTGGCTCCGGGGACAGCGACTTGGACTCACTGGTCGCCGGTATCGCCGACGGCCTGTTGGTGGTCGGGGATAAGAGCTGGTCGATCGACATGGCCCGCTACAACTTCCAGTTCACTGCCCAACGATTCCTGCGGATTCGAGCCGGCCAACTGGTGGGCCAGGTGAAGGGAATCGCCTATCAGAGCACGACGCCGGAATTCTGGCGGTCGCTGGTGGCCCTCGGCGGCCCGGACAGCTACCAGCTCGGCGGCGCGCTGAACTGCGGGAAAGGGCAGCCGGGCCAGGTGGCAGCGGTGTCACATGGTTGCCCGGCCGCTGTCTTCGAGGGAGTCAACGTGCTCGCCACCGGAGCCAGCGGATGAGGCCCGCGGAGGTGATCGAATCCGTGCTGGCCCAAGCCACCGACCCGAGCGGCCGGACGGCGGCGGTCGTCGCGCTGCAGCAGGAGTCGACGACAAATCTCAGGTGGGCCAATTCGGCCGTCACAACCAACGGAGCGTGCGAGGCCACAGACATCACCGTCACCGCGTTCGTACCGGTGACCGGCGGGGTTGCCACCGCGACCCGCAGCGGTCCGGTCGGCGAGGCAGTTGGGCTGCTGGCCGAAGCCCAGGCTGTGGCCAAGGTCTCGCCTGCCGCAGCCGACGCCGCCGACCTGTTGACCGGCGAGGCGGACCCCGGCTGGGACCGGGACACGGCAGACGTTACCGGCGATCCCACCCTCCCCGCTGCCGACCTGTCCGGCCTGATCACCACGCTCAGGGCGGCCTTCAGGGAACCAGCTATCGAGTACTACGGGTACGCGGAGGAGACCCGGACCAGCACCTGGGTAGGCACCAGCACCGGACTTCGCTGGCGGACCACCGAATCCGAGGCGCGGTTGGAGGTCTCGGCCAAATCCCGGGGCCGGACGCGATCAGCGTGGCATGGCGAGTCTGCCCGACAGCTCGCCGCCATCGACCCAGCAACGGCCGTGGCGCGGGTCCAGACCGGCCTCGAGTGGCAACAACACCAGGTGACGGTCCCGCCGGAGCCAATGCCCGTCATCCTCACCCCAGCTGCGGTCGCCGACCTGATGGTGGTTCTTTGGTGGCAACTGACTGCCCGCGATGCTGCCGAGGGGGTCAGCGCGCTGCGAGGCGAGGGACCCGCCGGCACCGCGCTCGGGACCCGCCTCACAGCGCGCCGGCTGACCCTTTCCAGTGACCCGCACGACCCGCACGCACCTGCGGCCGATCGGCTCTGGACGCCGTGGAGCTCACCGCACGCCAGCGTCTTCGACACAGGAGCCGAGATCGGGGCGGTCGACTGGATTCGCGACGGCGTGCTTGAGAACCTGATCAGCACCCGCGCGTTGGCCTCGCAGTACGATCTGCCGGTTCGCCCGGCAGCCGACCAACTCAGCCTGTCCGACGCGGACGGACGTGGGGACCTCGAGGCCCTCGTCTCGCGCACCGACCACGCGCTGCTGATCACCAGCCTCTGGTATTTGCGCGACGTCGACCTGCAGACGATGCAGTTGACCGGCCTCACCCGCGACGGTTGTTACCTCGTGCGGAACGGTCGGGTCGCCGGCGCCACCGGCAACTTCCGCTTCAACGACTCACCACTGTCGTTGTTGGCACGGGTCTCCGACGCCGGGGTCAGCGTCCCCTGCCTGCCCAGGGAATGGGGCGACTACTTCACCCGAGCGCAGATGCCACCGTTAGTTGTCGACCAGTTCGGATTGTCGACCGTTTCACCAGCGGTCTAGCGCTCAAACCGGCCCGGTTCCAGCTCTGGGGGAACCATCCGTGCCGCCGGTTGGCCGCGAATCTTCGGCGGCCTCGGTGCGCTGGACGGCCTGCGAAGGCAGGGCGACCTGCTCCTGCCGGACGAACACCGTCGGCAAGGTGTCCTTGGTGCGCTCCCGGCCACCGTTGGCCACCACCACGGCCAGGTAGGGCAGCACGACTGCCCCCAGCACCAGCACCCACCGCAACCAACCGTCGGTGACGACAGCACCTAGGAAGCAGACCGTCCGGATCGCCATCGAGATCAGGTAGCGCCGGGTCCTGGCGGCCTGCTCAATCGTCAGGCCGGTCTGCGCCGAGGTGATGCGGTACACGTGATTCCGGGCGGCCATAGCACTACGGTATGGCCAGGCCGGAGACTCCACCACCCGGCCTGCGAATCAACCCCCCGCCCAGCCACAAGGAGTTCCGATGGCAAACCGCACCTACAGCCTCACCGAGATCGTTGGCACCTCCCCCGACAGTGTGGATGCCGCAATCCGGAACGGACTCCAGCGAGCGGCCAAAACGGTCCGGCACCTGGACTGGTTCGAGGTCACCGATATCCGCGGTCACGTGCGCGAGGACGCTGTCCACCACTTCCAGGTGACGATGAAGGTGGGCTTCCGGCTGGAAGACTCCCCGCTCGACTAACCGGCTCGCGGGCGGTGGCTGGCGGAATGGCGGCTGCGACCGCGTACCCTCTGACACGTGCTCTCGTTGTTGAGACGACCCAAGTGGATCATCTTCACGTTACTGGTCCCGGTCGGTGTGGTGCTGTGCCTGCTGGCGGCCGACTGGCAGTACAACCGGCACGTCAACCGGAGTGCCGAAGATGGCAGGATCCGCACCAACTCACAGGCACCACCCGTCCCGCTGACCAGCGTGGCCTCCGTGCAGACACCTTTTGACCCGTCATCTGCCTGGCGACCGGTCTCGGTCACGGGCACATTTGGCCAGGACGCGATCCTGGTCCGGCGGCGACCGATGGACGGCCGATCGGGCTTCTGGGTCGTCAACCCGTTGACCACCGCTGACGGTTCGGTGCTGCAAGTGCTGCGAGGCTGGCTGGCAACCACCGGGGATGCCCTGGCGAACCCGCCCATACCGCCGGCACCGACGGGTTCGGTCACCGTGCTGGGTCGACTGCAGCCCAGTCAACCCCCGGCAGCCACCGAGGGTCTGCCTGCCGGCCAGGTCTCCAGCCTCGACACCGCCGCGCTCTCGGGGAACCTCCCGCACTTCCCGGGCTATCTGGTGGCAGCATCTATGTCACCGCCCGACTCGGCCGCGCTGCGGACCCTGCCGGTGCCGGAACTCGGCTTAGGACCACACCTGGCCTATTCCTGGCAATGGCTCTTCTTCGCAGCCCTGCTGCCGGTCGGCTGGGTGATTCTGGCTCGGCGCGAGTTGCAGGCTGAACGGGCCGAGGCAGCTGCCGAGGCAGCCGCGGCCTCGCCCGCGGTCAGCAGCGAAGTCGGCTGATCTTGCGCGATCCGATCCGGAGCCAGCTGGGCCATCTCGGCCACCCGGGCAGCATTAATCGCCGGATCGCGGCAGGATGCGAGTCGTGGACTTGGGGTTGGCTGGACGAGTAGTCGTCGTCACCGGGGGCAGCCGGGGTATTGGCCTGGCCGTGGCGCGGCAACTCGTCGACGAAGGAGCCCGCGTCGTGTTGGTCGCCCGCGATCCAACCACGTTGGCCTCGGCCCAGGAACAGTGCGGCGGATCGCGGCACGCACTCGTGCTGACGGGGGATTTCGCCGAGAAGGACCTGCCCAGCCGGGTGGTGGCGTCAACGCTGGCAAAGTTCGGCCAGGTGGACGGCGCCCTGCTCGCCACCGGCCTCACCGGCTCCATTTCGGCGGCCACCGTGATGGGCACCGCCGCCGATACCTGGCGGGACGGTTTCGAGGGATCCTTCCTCGCCCCGTTGAGGTTCCTGCACGCAATCGGCACGGCCCTGCCGACCAGGGAGGACCGGCAGGATTCGGCGGTACTGTTCCAATTGAACGCGGCCGCCGCCGCGCCGCAGGAGGGGATGGCCGTCAACTCAGGATTGCAGCCCGGCCTGGCGATGCTGATCGCGACACTGGCCCAGGAACTCGGCCGTCGAGGGGTGAGAGTGAACGGCCTGGCAGCGGGGCGGATAGACACGGACACCAGGTTCGCGATGGATGCCCAGGACGGGTCGCCGGAGGCCGTCCGACGACGGCGCGAAGCGGATATCCCGCTCGGTCGGTACGGTCGGCCGGACGAGGTCGCGAAAGCCGCCGCGTTCCTGCTGTCGCCAGCCGCCTCCTACATCACCGGCGACGTGCTCGCGGTCGACGGCGGCCTGCGCCGCACCCGATAACTCTCGAGCCTGACAGACCTGCCGCCAGGTCGCCCTCGAGCCGGCTGGCGGCGACGTCAGTCCTGGTCGGCAAACTGGGTGCGGTACAGATCCGCGTAGAGACCGCCGGCGGCAAGCAGCTCGGTATGCCGACCTCGCTGCACGATCCGGCCATCGTCGAGCACCAGGATCTGATCGGCATTACGGATGGTCGACAGGCGGTGGGCGATCACGAGCGAGGTTCGGCCGGTCAGGGCGGTATCGAGGGCGCGTTGCACGGCCGCCTCACTCTCGCTGTCGAGGTGCGCGGTCGCCTCGTCGAGCACGACTACCCGCGGTTCCTTCAGCAGCAGCCGAGCGAGCGCGATCCGCTGTTTCTCGCCACCGGACAACCGGTGGCCGCGATCGCCGACAACGGTGTCCAACCCGTCGGGCAGGCTGCGCACCAGCCCGTCGATCTGCGCATCGGCGCAGGCTCGCCAGATCTGCTCCTCGGTCGCGTCGTCGCGCGCGTAGAGCAGGTTCTCCCTGATCGTTTCGTGGAACAGGTGAGCCTCCTGGGTGACGTAGCCCACCGCCGACCGGAGCGAGGTGCCGGTCAACTCGCGGACGTCTTTGCCACCGACACTGACCACCCCATCGGTGGCGTCATACATGCGCGCGATCAAGGCCGTCATGGTGGTCTTTCCGGCCCCACTCGGGCCCACCAGCGCCACCAGCGCGCCGGGCTCGGCGATGAAGGAGATCCCCTTCAGGATCTCCTCGTTGGGGCGGCTGTCAGGTCGGGCAATGGACTCCAGCGAGGCCAGCGATACTTCGTCAGCGTTCGGGTAACGGAACCGGACGTCGCTGAATTCCACCCCGAGCGGACCCGCCGGCAGCGGCGCGGCATCGGGCGCGTCGGACACCAGCGGCGGTAGATCCAGCACCTCGAACACCCGGTCGAAGCTCACCAGCGCCGTCATCACGTCCACCCGGACGTTGCTCAACGCTGTCAACGGCCCGTACAACTGGCCTAGCAGCCCCGCCAGGGCGACCAATGTGCCAAGCGTCATCGCACCCTTGATGACTGCGTTGCCACCTACGCCGTAGACCAGTGCGGTCGCGATCGCAGCGACGAGGGTCAGGGCAGTGAAGAAGTAGCGGTTCGCCATCGCGATCTTGACACCAATATCCCGCACCCGCACCGCCCGACCGGCGAAGGCCCCCGATTCGCGGTCGGCGTCGCCGAACAATTTGACGAGCAACGCCCCAGCGACATTGAACCGCTCGGTCATCTGGGTGCTCATGTCTGCGTTCAGTTGCATCTGTTCCCGAGTCAGTGACTGCAGTCGTCGACCCAGCCAGCGGGCCGGCAGCAGGAACAACGGCAGCAGCACCAACGCCCCGACCGTGATCCGCCAATCCAGCGCCAGCATCGTCCCCAGCACGACCAGCACGCTGATGGCGTTGCCCAGCACCCCGGACAAAGTGGATGTGAAAGCCTGCTGAGCCCCGATCACGTCACTGTTCAGCCGGGACACCAGGGCGCCGGTCTGGGCCCGCGTGAAGAACGCGATCGGCTGCGTCTGGACGTGGGTGAAGACTTCGGTCCGCAGGTCATAGATCAAGCCCTCCCCGATCCGGGCGGAGTACCAGCGACTGATCAGACCCAGTCCCGCGTCGAAGATGGCCACAACTGCCACGGCGATGGCGGTCCAGGTGACGACCGACGAATCCCCGGGAGTGACACCCTTGTCGATGATCCGCCTGAAGAGCAACGGCTGGGCGACGGTGAGTCCAGCGTCGATCACCAGGATCACCAGGAACACCGAGATGATGGCGCGGTAGGGGCGGGCGTACTTCAGGATCCGGCGAAAAGTTCCCTCTTTGATCTTGGTGGCGGTGACGGACGAGTCACGGCTGAACGAGCGCAGCGTGGACATCGGCCCACCGTGCATCGACATCGCCGAGCTATCCCCTCAGCAGGGTGGCGAGTTCCAGGATGCGCCGGCGCTGGGCCTGACGCTCGGCGGCGCACTGGTCGGCATGATCGCGGTCGGCGACCCCGCGCAGCAACTCAAGCACCTCCCGGGTGGCACCGGGCGCGGCCGCCACTATCGCCGCCGCCAGGTCCGCAGCGGTCGCAGCCAGCGCCTCATCTTCGACGCACGCCAGCGCAAGGCCGATATCGGCCGCCTCGCGGCCGGACAGGGGGCGACCGGTGAGGCAGAGTTCCAACGCGCGGCGCTGTCCGACGGCCTGGGCCAGCGGCCAGGTACCGGCCAGATCCGGGACGAGGCCCAACTGGACCTCCTTCATCGACAGCTTCGCACTCTCGGCAACCACCATCAGGTCGCAACCGAGGGCCAGCTGGAAGCCGGCACCGACGGCATGGCCGTGGACAGCGGCGATTGTCACCACGGGCCGCCGCCGCCACCAGCTGAATGCCTGCTGGTAGACCGCGATCTGGGCATCGAAGGCGGCGTCATCGACGTCCGCGAGACTCGCCAGCGAAGGCTCCCCCGGAATGCCTTCGGCGAACATCCGACGGTCCAGGCCCGCGGAGAACGCGGGGCCTGCGCCGCTGAGGATGACCACCCGCGCTTCTTCCGGGAGGTCATCGCCGAGGGCGGCCAGCGCCCGCCAGGTAGCTGGCGTTTGCGCATTGCGGTTATCCGGGTTGGCCAGCGTCAGCCTCAGCACCGCACCGTCCAACACCGCGTCAATCTTCGCTGCAGTCAGGAGTTCGTGTGTTTCGGACGTGGTCACCGGCGGCCTCCGCAGTTGTTTGCCTGGTCACCCCGGCGGTTCCTGGAACACCCCAATTGCCTTGAGATGCAACGGTTCCAGCAAGGATCGCTCCAACCCTACGACGGCAGACCCTCGACCTGAACCTGTGGCCCCGGCTGGCGACCTACGCCAGTGACACCAGATCCAGGTAGTCCTGCCCCCACATGTCCTCGTCACCGTCGGGCAGCAGCAACACCCGCTCCGGTGACAGCGCAGTCACGGCCCCCTCGTCGTGGGTCACCAGCACGACCGCACCTTCGTATTCCGCCAGCGCACCCAGGATCTCCTCACGGCTCGCGGGGTCCAAGTTGTTGGTGGGCTCATCCAGCAGCAGCACATTGGCCCCGGAGACCACCAGCATGGCCAGCGCCAGCCGGGTCTTCTCGCCACCCGACAAGGTGCCGGCCGGTTGCGCCACCGTGTCGCCGGAGAAGAGGAAGGATCCAAGTACGTTGCGCGCCTCCTGCTCGCTCAGCGTTTCTGAGGAGGCCACCAAGTTCGCGAGCACCGAGGTGTCGGGATCGAGCGTTTCGTGCTCCTGGGCGTAGTAGCCCAGCCGCAGGCCGTGGCCAGGGACCACTTCCCCGGTGTCCGGCTGTTCGACCTGGGCTAGCACCCGAAGCAGCGTGGTTTTACCGGCGCCGTTGAGGCCGAGCACCACCACTCGCGATCCGCGGTCGATCGCAAGGTCGACATCCATGAAGACCTCCAGCGACCCGTAGGACTTGGACAACTCGGTCCCCGTCAGCGGCACCCGGCCACAGGCGGCCGGCTTCGGGAACCGTAGGTGGGCGACCCGATCCGCGGTCCGGGCCTGGTCGGCGGCCGTTCCACGTAGCTTCTCGGCGCGTTTGAGCATCCCCTGCGCAGCCTTGGCTTTGGTCGCTTTCGCCCGCATCCGTTCCGCCTGGGACTGCAGCACGGCCGCCTGTTTCGATGCGGTCGCGGCAGTCCGGCGACGACGACGCTCCGCCTGCTCCCGCTCCGTGAGGTAGGCCGTCCAGCCCAAGTTGTAGACATCGAGTTCGGCGCGAGTGGCATCTAGGTGCATCACCTTGGTGACGGTGGCGTCCAGCAGTCCGACATCGTGGCTGATGATGATCGCACCACCTGGATGGTTGAGCAGGAACGTGCGCAGCCAGACAATCGAATCGGCGTCCAGGTGATTGGTGGGCTCATCCAACAGCAACGTCGAGTCTCCGGAGAACAGCAACCGGGCAAGTTCCACCCGGCGACGTTGACCGCCTGAGAGGGTGCCGAGAGTCTGCTCCAGCAGCCGAGTTTCGAGCCCGACACCGGCCGCGATGGCGGCCGCCTCAGACTCTGCAGCATAGCCACCGGCCGCGCTGAACTCCGCCTCCGCCCGCTCGTATCGACGCATCGCCTTGTCGCGGGTATCGGGGTCCGCGCTCGCCATCCGCTGCTCCGCGGTGCGCATCCGCCGGGTGATGTCGTGCAGTTCCCGAGCCGAGAGGATCCGGTCCCGCACCAGTTGATCGGGGTCGGCGGTCCGTGGGTCCTGTGGCAGGTACCCGACCCGCCCGCTGCGGGTGACCGTGCCGGCGGCGGGCTCCGTCTCCCCAGCAAGCACCCGCAGCATGGTGGTCTTGCCAGCCCCGTTTCGGCCCACCAGGCCGACCCGATCGCCGTCCGCGACCCGGAAACTCGCGTCCTCGACCAGCAGCCTTGATCCGGCCCGCAACTCCAGTCCGGTGGCAGCAATCATTCCGTCAGCCTAGTCAGGCGCTGACACGCCCGCCCGCCGCCCCGCGTGTGCGTTGAGTGCGCTATATCCAACTTCAACGCACACACGGGGCAGCCCGGCCAACCCCCACCGGCGCAATCCGTCAGGAGTTCCTGTCAGCGCGTAACTAGCCGCCGCAGGCGGCCGTCACCGCGGCCTGCGCCGTCGCAATTTCCGCCTGAGCGGCATCCGTCTCGGCCTGAGTGGTGGCGGCGGCCAACTTCTTGTAGGCCTCAGCCAATGCGGTGATGGAGGCGGCATCTGCGGGCGGAACCTCGGCGGCCGATGCTTCGAGTTTCGTCGCCAACGCGGAGATCTGCTCGTTGGTCACCGAACCGGTCTGAGCGGCGTTCACGTCGGCGATGACCTGCGGACATACCTCGGCCAGGGTCTTCGTCGCGACGGCCGTCGAAGCAGCAGCTGAAGTTGCGGGAGCCGAGGAGGCGGCCGTCGAGGCAGCTGGGCTGCTCGAGGATGAACTAGAACTGGATGAACCACACGCGGTAAGTGCGAGACCTAGCCCGGCAACGGCAACCACCGAGACAACCATCTTTGAGTTACGAGTCATATTTCCGACTACCTCCACAGTTATGTCATGCACAACGTTGGCCGGCTGGCCCCCGAGATTTAACATGTTACACATTGCCTCATGTCGTGAAAAATCAAGCTCGCCGGTGCCGGAAGCAGACACTTGAAATGTTGCGGCTCGCCTGGGTGTGCGCTGAGTGCGCTATATCAGCCTTCAGCGCACACGCCGGGATGAAATGACCCGCGCGGCCGGGGTCACACGTTGAAGCCGAGGGCCCGCAGCATCTCCCGGCCGTCATCGGTGATCTTGTCCGGTCCCCACGGCGGCATCCACACCCAGTTGATCCGATAGTCGGTGACCACCCCGTCCAGCGCCGCTCGGGTCTGATCCTCGATCACATCCGTCAGCGGGCAGGCAGCCGAGGTGAGCGTCATGTCGAGGGTCGCCGTCGAATCCTCCCCGTCGATGTGGACGTCGTAGACCAGTCCGAGATCCACAACATTGATCCCTAGTTCGGGATCAACCACGTCTCGCATCGCCTCAAGTACGTCATCCGGGCTGACGCTCACGGGAACCTCCGTCATGGTGTCTGCCTCTCCGCCATGGCCTGCGCCACGGCATCCTTCCACGCCATCCAACCCAACAGTGCGCACTTCACCCGCGCCGGGTACTTCGCCACCCCGGCAAACGCGACCGCGTCGCCGAGCAGGTCCTCGTCGCCGTCGAACTCTCCGGACCCGACCCCCATCAACTTCACAAACTCCGCCACCGCAGCCAGCACCTCGGGAACAGGTCGGGCATTGAACTCCTCGAACAACACACTCGTCGACGCCTGCGAGATGGAGCAACCTTGACCGTCGTAGGAGAACTCCACGACAGGCGGCTCGGTACCGGGCACGATATGCGCCCGCAAGGTCACCTCATCGCCGCAGGTCGGATTGACGTGATGAACCTCAACCTCGAACGGCTCCCGCAATCCCTTGCCGATTGGTCTGCGGTAGTGGTCCAGGATGATCTCCTGGTACATCTGCTCCAGCCTCACGCGTCCCCCTCTCGCCTCATCAGCGGACCCCGAAGAACCGCTGGGCCGCCAATACGCCGTCGACCAGAGCATCGACGTCGGACAGATCGTTGTAGATGTAGAAGGACGCCCGCGTGGTCGCAGGCACTCCGTATCGCCGACACACAGGCCAGGCACAGTGATGCCCGACCCGTACCGCGATCCCCCGGTCGTCCAGCACCTGACCGACATCGTGGGGATGAACATCCCCAACTGCGAACGAGATGGCCGACCCCCGGTCGACGGCCGTCCGCGGCCCGATGATCCGGACGCCCGGCACCGACTGCAGTCGATCCAGGGCGTACTCGGTCAGATGATGCTCGTGAGCTGCCACCGCGGTCATCCCAAGACCCTCCAGATAGCGCACCGCCGCTGCCAGCCCGACCGCTTGCGGAGCCATGGGTACACCTGCCTCGAACCGCTGCGGCGGCTCGGCGAAGGTGGAGTGCGCCATCGTCACGTTCTCGATCATCGAACCGCCAGTGATGAACGGCGGCATCGCCGCCAGCACCTCGGGTCTCCCCCAGAGGCAGCCGATCCCGTTGGGGCCCAACATCTTGTGACCACTCCATGCCACCAGGTCGGCGCCAAGGTCCCGCACATCCACTGGCAGGTGCGGGATGGACTGGCAGGCGTCGACAACGAATAGGGCATCGACCTCGTGGGCGCGCCGGGCGATTGTGGCGATCGGGTTGATGGTGCCGAGAATGTTCGACTGATGCACCACCGACACGACCTTGGTCTTCTCGTTGAGCAGACCTGCCAGGTCCGAGAGGTCCAGTCGACCGTCATCGGTCAGCGGTAGCCAGCGGAGCGTGGCACCGGTGCGTAGCGCCAACTGTTGCCACGGCACCAGATTCGCGTGGTGTTCCATCTCCGTGATGAGTATCTCGTCACCGGGTCCGATCGCGAACAAGTCCGCACCGGGGACGGTCTGCCTGTTACGCAACAGATCGGCAGTATTGGAGAAGGCATAGGCAATCAGGTTGATCGATTCGGTAGCGTTCTTTGTGAACACCAATTCCGTTGGCGCCGCCCCGACGAATCCGGCGATGGTGGCGCGAGCGCTCTCGTAGGCGTCCGTCGCCTCCTCCGCCAACTGGTGCGCACCACGGTGGACGGCAGCATTGCGGTTGAGGTAGTAGTCCCGCTCAGCGTCGAGCACCTGCAACGGCTTCTGCGAAGTGGCGCCACTGTCCAGGTACACCAACGGCTGCCCGTCCCGCACGGTGCGGGACAGAATGGGGAAGTCTGCGCGGATCCGCGCCACGTCCAGCTCGGCCACGGCTGGGATCAGACCCCCACCGGCGCGAACTGCTCGTAGCCATGCTCGTCGATCGACTCCGCCAGTTCTGGTCCGCCATCGGCGACGATCCGGCCATCGATGACGACATGGACGAAGTCGGCCGGGATCTGCCGCAGCAGCCTAGTGGTGTGGGTGATCAGCAGGACGCCAGTACCGTCGTTGTCACGCACCCGATTGACACCCTCCGCCACCACCTTCAAAGCATCGACGTCCAGGCCGGAGTCGGTCTCATCGAGCACGGCGATCCGAGGCTTGAGAAGTTCCAACTGCAGGATCTCGTGCCGCTTGCGCTCCCCGCCGGAGAACCCCTCATTGACGTTTCGTTCCGCGAACGTCGGGTCGACCTGCAGTTCGGCCATCGCCGACTTCATGTCCTTCAACCACTGCCGCAACTTCGGTGCCTCGCCACGGGTGGCGGTGACCGCGGTCCGCAGGAAGTTGGACACCGACACCCCAGGCACCTCCACCGGGTACTGCATCGCCAGGAACAGGCCCGCCCGGGCTCGCTCGTCCACGCTCATCGCCAGCACGTCCGCACCGTCCAGCGTGATACTTCCGCCGGTGACCTCGTACCGGGGATGACCGGCGATCGAGTACGCCAGGGTCGACTTGCCCGAACCGTTCGGGCCCATGATCGCGTGGGTCTGACCCGAGCGGATCGACAGGTCGATGCCGCGGAGGATCTCTTTGCGGCCGCCGTCGCTGTCGACGGTGACATGCAGGTCGCGGATGTCAAGAGTGGTCATGGTGCTCCTCCTGGTCGGGGGGGGTGGGATCAGGTGCCTGGTCGGGGTGGTCGGGGTGTGGTCAGGTGCAGGTTGGGGCGCTAGTTCAGATTCACGAGCACTCGGGCGTCCGGCCCGCTGCCTTCGATCACGGTGCTGAAGGTGGCGATCGGCTCGGTCGCGGGCAAACAGGTCGGCTCGCCTGTGCGCAGGTCGAATTGGGATCCGTGCAACCAACATTCGATCAGGCAGCCCTCGACCTCACCCTCCGACAACGATACGTCGGCGTGCGAGCAGCGGTCGTCTACGGCAAACACCGTCTCGGCCACCAGCACCAGCGCAATGGCTGTGCTGTCGACGACGACCCTGGTGGGCGTGCCTCGAACCAAGTCGCCCAGCCTGGCGACGTCGTGCAGCGTCACAGGGCGGCTCCTTGCGGGATCACAGCGTCAGCCCCAGCAGCGTCAGCCTCATCAGCGTCAGCCTCGTAGCCCAGTTCGCTCTCCACCGCTCGCAACAGTCGCTCTCGCAGCGGCTGGGACGGGATTTGGTCGAGCACCTCGGCGAAGAACCCCAGCACCACCAGCCTCCTGGCCGAGTCGGCATCAATCCCCCGGGACTGCAGATAGAACAACTGCTCGTCGTCGAATCGACCGGTGGCGCTGGCGTGTCCGGCGCCGGCGATCTCACCCGTCTCGATCTCCAGGTTGGGCACTGAATCAGCCCGACCCCCGTCGGTGAGAACCAGATTCCGGTTCAGTTCGTAGGTGTCGGTCCCGACCGCCGTGGCTCGGATCAGCACATCGCCGATCCACACGGTATGGGCGTCACTCCCCTGCAGGGCGCCCTTGTAGGTCACCCGCGACCGGCAGTTAGCTGGACCGTGGTCGACGAACATTCGGTGCTCCAGATGTTGCCCCGCGTCTGCGAAATAGACCCCGAACAACTCCGCGCCACCACCGGGACCCGCGTAGCGAACGGTCGGCACCAGTCGGACCAGATCGCCGCCAAGGGTCACCACGATCGACCGGTATTCAGCGTCTCGACCGATGTCGGCGTGGTGATGGCCCGCATGCACCGCGTCGTCTGCCCAGTCCTGCACCGACACGACCGTCAGGTTGGCCCCGTCGGCCAGCACTGCTTCGACGTTGCCCGCCACGGCCGCTGAGCCGGAATGTTCCAGGATCACCACCGCACGACTGTTGGCTCCGACCCGGATCAACACCCGTTGAAAAGCCATCCCGCCGACCCCGACCAGGGACACTTCGATCGGCTCGTCGAGTTCGACGTCGGCGGCCACTGTGATCAACAGCACGTCGCTGGCGCCTTCCTGGGCCCGAGCCGCGAGACGGTCAGTCGGGATCCAGCCGCTGACAGTCCGGGGGTCGGCGGGGAGAACTGTGTCGACCGTCGCTCCGGCCGGGGCGTGAGCTGAGACCTGCAGGGCCGCGTCCGCGAGTTCATCGCCGATCAGGCCACGCAGCCGGGCCAACGGGGTGAACCGCCATTCCTCCTCCCGACCGGTCGGTACCGGGAAGTCGGCCGCCCGCCCCGAAGCGAGCCGGGGGGCGTGGTCGGCCGGCGGCACAGCCCCGCCACCGGGGCGCGCGCCTCCGGCAGTCGACGCCGGGACATTCGGGGTGGTGGTAGTCGACATCAGCCGACTGCTCCTTCCATCTGAAGTTCGATCAGCCGGTTGAGTTCCAGCGCATACTCCATCGGCAACTCCCGGGCGATCGGCTCGACGAACCCGCGCACGATCATCGCCATCGCCTCCTCCTCGGTCATCCCGCGCGACATCAGATAGAACAGCTGGTCCTCGCTGACCTTGCTGACGGTCGCCTCGTGACCCATCGACACGTCATCCTCTCGGACGTCCACGTAGGGATAGGTGTCCGACCTAGAGATGTCGTCGACCAGCAGCGCATCACAACGCACTGTGCTGCGGGAACCATGCGCCCCCTCCTGGACCTGGATCAACCCACGATAGGAAGTGCGGCCACCACCGCGGGCCACCGATTTCGACACGATCGACGAGGAGGTGTGGGGCGCTGCGTGCACCATCTTGGCACCGGCATCCTGGTGCTGCCCCTCGCCGGCAAAGGCGATCGACAGCGTCTCCCCCTTGGCATGTTCACCGACCAGCCAGACTGCGGGATACTTCATGGTCACCTTTGAACCGATGTTGCCGTCGATCCACTCCATGGTGGCACCCTGCTGTGCCATCGCCCGCTTGGTCACCAGGTTGTAAACGTTGTTGGACCAGTTCTGGATGGTGGTGTAACGGCAGCGACCGCCTGGTTTCACAATGATCTCCACCACCGCCGAGTGCAGCGAGTCCGAGGAGTAGATGGGCGCGGTGCAGCCTTCGACGTAGTGCACATAGGCGTCCTCGTCGACGATGATCAGGGTCCGCTCGAATTGACCCATGTTCTCGGTATTGATCCGGAAGTAGGCCTGCAGCGGGATATCGACCTTGACACCCTTGGGCACGTAGATGAAGCTACCGCCGGACCAGACTGCGGTGTTCAGCGCCGCGAACTTGTTGTCCCCCGGTGGGATGATCGTCCCGAAGTACTGCTGGAACAGTTCCGGGTGCTCACGCAATCCGGTGTCGGTGTCGAGGAAGATGACGCCGGACTCCTCCAGGTCCTCCCGAATCTTGTGGTAGACCACCTCGGACTCATATTGCGCCGCCACCCCGGCCACCAGCCGCTGCTTCTCCGCTTCCGGGATTCCCAGCCGGTCATAGGTATTCTTGATGTCGTCCGGCAGGTCCTCCCAATTAGCGGCCTGCTTCTCGGTTGACCGGACGAAGTACTTGATGTTGTCGAAGTCGATCCCCGATAGGTCTGAGCCCCAGGTCGGCATCGGCTTCTTGCCGAACAGTCGGAGTGACTTCAGCCGCATGTTGAGCATCCACTCGGGTTCGTTCTTCAGCGCGCTGATGTCACGGACCACCGCCTCGCTGAGACCCCGCTGCGCGGTCGCACCAGCGGCGTCAGGGTCGTGCCAGCCGAATTCGTAGGTGCCGAGACCGTCGAGCTCCGGGTGGGCGATGTCGGTCATGCGCGGGTCCTCTCACTGAAGTCTGATGTGCTGGCTACGGGTGTGGTCGCGGGAATCAAGGTCGTGCAGACACCGCCACCGGCCGCAATGGTGGCCAGCCGGGTCACGTGCACGCCGAGCAGTCGGGAGAACGCCTCCTGCTCGGCGTCGCAGAATTGCGGGAACTCCGCTGCCACGTGCGTGATCGGGCAGTGGTGTTGACACAGCTGCGTTCCGCGGGCCCCTTCCTCGGTGGTTGCCGCGAAACCTTCGGCGGTCAGGGCAGCGGCCAAGGCGTCGGCCCGGGCTGGCGCCGTACTGGCTCCGTCCACCACTCGCCGGTAACGCTGTTCCAGACCTGCGGTCCGCTCGAGCGCGAAATCCCGGACCGCATCATCACCGGCCCGGGTGGCGAGAAAACGCAGCGCATCCAGCGCCACGTCTGCATATCCGGCATCGAACGCATCGCGACCAACCGGGGTGAGCGAATAGTACCTCGCAGGCCGCCCTCTCCCGCGCGTGCGGTGCGGGCCGAACGGAGCCTCGGTGCTGCAGGTGACGACTCCGCGGTGCACCAACGAATCCAGATGCCGGCGCACGGCCGTGGGCGTCAGGTAGAGCCGCTTCGCCAGATCCGAGGCGGTGACAGCGCCGCTCTCCAACAGCGCCTTGGCCACTCGAGCGGAGGCGCCGGTCATCTCCTGGCCAACTGTCGCGGGATATCCCTCCGCCAAACTCAAATCGTCCGACGCCAACTGCGGCGGTTCCGGCGCAGCAGCTGCACCGGCACGGCTGCCGGTGGCGGAACTCGCGTATTTCATAACACTATTGTTGCCTATTTCCCGGGATCGGCAAACAGCGGGACAGTCCCGGGTACCCCTGCCACGATGGCTGCAGGCGACAGCACGGGTCAACTGGGGTCGCAACGGACCGGTGCCGGGAGCGGCCGGGGCCGTGCCGCCGCCCGGCCAACGACGAATCGAAGAGAGGCGTGCCCCGTGCCCGAATCCTTCGCGACCGACCCGCCGGCCGCACCGGTGGCGGCCACCGGTGGCAGCCACATCCTGCGCCGCCGCCCACCGTCAGCCGAATCCGTGTCTCGACTCGTGAACTTCACCGACGCGGTGGTAGCGATCGCGATCACCTTGCTCATCTTGCCGATCCTGGACATCGAGGCACCCGAGCCGGGCCAGACGATCTTCAATGTGATGGCTGAACATCGAGGTCAATTCTTCGCCTTCTTCCTGTCGTTCATCGTGGTGCTCGGGTATTGGCGACGCAATCATGACCTGCTTGATGGTCTGAAGTCGTTCACGCCCCGGTTGGTGCTGATCAACTGCTGGTGGCTGATCGGAATCGTGTTCCTGCAGTTCCCCACCGAGCAGATCGGGCTCAATTCGCTCGACCGAGGCTTCGCCGGCGGCGTCGGCACGCTGTATTTCCTGACGTTGGCCGTGATAGCCGCACTGTCAGTGATCGAGGCCGCCTACCTGCGGCGCCACCCGGAATTGCTGGAGCACCCCGAGGATACGGCGCTGACCGGACACGACATCCGGATGCCGCTGGAGATCGGCTACATGGTGATCCTGGCTGTCGTCTACTGGTTCTACCCGCTCACCACTCCATGGCTTGTGCTCGGCTTGGCCGTGTTCGGGATGATCGATCGGTGGGAGCAGTGGCGCGCGGGCAAGGCGGCAAAGAGCACGCCGTCGGAACAGGCGAGCGTCGAGACTCCGTAGGATGGGCGGGTGCCTGACGGACAACCTGCCTCGACTATCGGGCCAGCGTCTCCCTCGGCTGTCGGCCCAGCCGTTGAAATTGTCGATCTGCAGTTGGCGTACGGCCCCGTGCAGGCGGTCGCCGGCCTGACAATGACCGCGCCCGGTGGGGCGATCACGGCCGTCGTCGGCCGGAACGGGCAGGGTAAGACCACGTCGCTGGAGGTCTGCGAAGGCCTCCGGGTGGCCGACTCCGGCCAGGTACGGGTGCTCGGCCTTGATCCACAGGCGGACGCGGCCCGACTTCGTCCGCGGGTCGGCGTGATGCTGCAGGATGGCGGCGTCCCGACTGCGGTCAAACCCCGCGCCGTGTTGTCGGCGCTTGCCGGGTTGTACGCGAACCCGCGCGATCCCGTCGAGCTGCTCGACTGGCTCGGGCTGACCGCGGCCAATCGGCAATACCGACGGCTCAGCGGCGGTGAACAGCAGCGCGTGAAACTGGCGGCCGCGTTGATCGGACGGCCGGAACTAGTTTTTCTCGATGAACCGAGCACCGGCCTCGATCCGGAATCCCGTCGGGGAATGTGGGCATTGATCGACGCCCTCCGCCGGGACGGGGTGGCAGTCGTGATGACCACCCATCAGATGGCCGAGGCGGAGGCGCTCGCCGATCAGATAGTCGTGATCGATCATGGCCGCGCGGTCGCGCAGGGCAGCCTCGCCACCCTCGTGGGGGTCGACTCCGAGGTCCTCACGTTTCGCGGTCCGATCGGAATGGACCAGGATGCGCTGCTGGCAGCCGTCCAGATCGGGATCAGCCTCAGCCAGACCGCCCCGGGCCAGTACCGCATCACAGGTGCGGTCACACCCCAACTCATCGCGGCCGCCACCACTTGGTGCGCCAGCTATGGCGGCACACCGGCGGAGCTCACCGTCGGTCGGCGCTCACTGGAGGACGTATTCTTCGAGTTGACCGGGGCCACTGACGGGGCGACGACCTGATGACTGTTCGGCAGGAGTACCCCGCGAACTGCTGGGCGCCTGAACCAGGGCCGCGAGCGGCTGGCCGACGGATCATCAGTCAGGCCCGGTTCGACCTCGCCGGGGTGCTCCGCAACGGCGAGCAACTACTGCTCACGCTGATCATCCCACTCGTGCTGTTGGTGGCGGCCTCGTCGTTCAGTTTCGTCAGCTCCGGCGATGGCGAGCCGATCGACACGGTCACACCGGGCATCCTGGCGTTGGCGGTGATGTCCACCGCCTTCACCTCGTTGGCGATCTCGGTCGGTTTCGATCGCCGGTCGGGCTCACTGCGACTGTTGGCGACCACCCCCCTGACCCGCCGCGACCTGCTGCTCGCCCGGACCCTCAGCGTGGTTGCCGTCGAAGCGATGCAGGTGGTACTGATCGCGCTGGTGGCATTCGGGTTGGGATGGTCACCGCTGGGGTCTATCCCGAGCGCCATCGCCCTGCTGCTGCTGGGCACCGCCGCGTTCGCCTGTTGTGGCGTCGCGCTGGCAGGGGTGCTTCGTGCCGAGGCGACGCTGGCGGTTGCCAACGGAATCTACCTGCTGCTGCTGATCGGCGGCGGCACGGTGGTGCCGTTGGACAAGTTGCCTGCCCCGCTGGCGACGTTCGCCTCGCTGCTGCCGTCCGGCGCCTTGGGCGAGGGGCTCCGATCGGTACTGACCGACGGTGCGACCGTGGGGCTGCAGCCGGTGCTGGTCCTGATCGGCTGGACCGTGTTCGGGGCCCTGGTCACGGTTCGCACCTTTCGCTGGAACTGAATCACCTCACTGGAACTGATCACCGCCCGACCTGCAGACCAATCCCGACCTGCAGACCAATATCGCGGGCAGCACCGAGCACCGCGGACACCGGCTGGCGGGCCGCTGAAAGAGGACAACTAGCATCGACCCATGGCTGGAGTGGACGTCGCAGGGGTTGAGACAGAGCAGGCGGGCGGGGTGGCACCGCGATGGTTGCGGGGAGTGTTCTATGCCAACCTCGTCGCGCAGACGGCGATCGTCGTCACCGGCGGACTGGTCCGGGTGACCGGATCCGGCCTCGGCTGCCCTACCTGGCCGGAGTGCACAGAGGGTTCGCTGACGCCGACCGACAGTCAGGTCGAGGCCTGGCACAAATACGTTGAATTCGGGAACCGCACCCTCACTTTCGTGCTGGGAGTGCTGGCCATCGTGGCGCTGGTGGGGGCGATCGCGTGGGGGCGACGGCTGAGAAGCCAACGGCTAACGAGCCGGCGCCCGGTGGTGATGCTCTCCGCGGTTCCGCTGGTGGGAACATTTGCCCAGGCTGTGCTGGGCGGGATCACGGTCCTGACCGGGCTCAACCCGGTCACGGTCGCACTCCACTTCCTGCTTTCTGCGGCGATCATTGCGGGCACGCTGCTGCTGTGCTGGCGGTCCGGGGAACCGGCCGACCAACCCGTGCTGAAGCTGGGGGTGCCGGCTGTCCGGGTGTTGACGAAGATCCTGCTGGGGTTGGGGGTGCTTGTGCTGGTGCTGGGGACGGTCGTCACCGGGTCTGGTCCGCACTCCGGCGACGCTGCCGCGGGATCTCGATTCCCGTTCGAGGCCAGGACCGTTGCCTGGCTGCACGCCGACCTGGTCATCCTGTTCATCGGCCTCACCGTGGGCCTGCTGGTGGCGCTGTCCGTGACGAACGCCCCGCGGCAAGCGAGTCGCGCCGTGTGGTTGGTGTTGGGCTTCTCGCTCGCGCAAGGGGTCGTCGGCTACGTGCAGACTTTCACCGGCCTGCCCTGGCCGGTCGTGGCGCTGCACCTGCTGGGGGCTTGCCTGGTGTGGATCATGTTGGTGCGGGTGCCGCTGACGCTGCGTACCCGCGGGATTCCAGCCGCCCCCGCCCCGGCGATCGACGCCGCACGGGACGCGCTAGGGCCGCCCGTCAGCTGAGCGGAATACTTCGAGACGTCAGTGGCAGCCGCGGGGCCTGCACCTGACGCATCAGGGCCGAAGATCCCGCGCTGCGGGGGTAGGTGCGTGCGCCCCCGACACCTGCCGAGCCGGCGGCGGCGGCCACTACGTCGGACACCAACTGCGGTACCGACGCGGCCGCCCCCCACAGTGAAAGCATCTGCATCCTCATCGAGCCAACCCCAAATCTCGCCGGTTTACTTTGTTCGGGCAACTGTAGGTAGGTGCGGCGCACCGGTGGCGGGACTGGGGGCACCACTGGTGATCCGAGTCACGGAATAACTCGATCTGGTCGTGCCGGCCAATCCCCAGCCGAATGCGGCCGCGGCTAGAGATCCAGCACGAGCACCCCGGCGAGGACCAAGACCAGTAGATAGCCGGCAACCGAGGTGACCATCCGGGCTCTCGCTGAGATCCGCCCGCTGAGGGTACCGCTTGCCATCGCCAGCGTCAGTTGCCAGCCGCCGGACCCGATCAGAACTCCCAGCACGAAAGCCAACCCCTGCCCCGTCCCGCGCAGCACTGAGCCGACTCCGGCTGCTACCACGGCGAAGTAGACCACCGTCAGCGGATTGGCCAGCGTAATAGCCAGGAAGCGAACGAAGGCCGCGCCCGCGGTACGCGCCGATCCGGTGCCGGTAGCGACCGATCCCAACTCCCGCCGACGCTCCCGCAGCGTCCGCGCGATGCCTACCACCGCGACGACCGCCAGGACCGCGGCCGCCAGCAACTGAAGCTGACGCTGATACCCGGCTACCAAACGCCCGATGACCGGCCCGAAGATCACCGCCAGGGTGGCGAAGAGGGCGTCCGCTGCGGCGATCCCGGCAGCCGCTCCGGCGGCCACTCGCCGCCCGCTCTCGAGGCCTTCCCGCAGCAGCAGCACGGCCACCGCACCCAACGGCAACGCCACCGACAACCCGGCGACGAGTCCGACCACGAATCCCTCAGTCATGCGGCCGCCGGACAGGGATTCCGGTCAGCCGACGAACGGGTCGATTCCGATCGCCAGGAACAACAGCGCCAGGTAGCTGATGGACCCATGGAACAACCGCATCGGTTTGACATCCGCAGGACCACCGGACTCCGCCCGCTTGATCCGTGTCAGCAGCGCGTAGGCCTCGTAGAGGAACAGAGCGCCAAGGGTCACCGCAACCACCGAGTAGACCGGGCCCATCGGTGCAACCGGAATCAGCAGCAGCGAGGCGGCCACCATTGCCCACGAGTAGTAGATGATCTCGCGGCCGACCCGGCCGTTGGTCGCGACCACCGGCAGCATCGGGACCCCCGCGGCCTCGTAGTCCTCTCGGAATCGAAGCGACAACGGCCAATAGTGCGGCGGGGTCCACAGGAAGACCACGGCGAACAACACCAGCGGCGCCCAGGACACAGCACCGGTGACGGCCGACCACCCGATCAGGACCGGGAAACACCCGGCCGCTCCGCCCCAGACGATGTTCTGCGGCGTTCGGCGCTTCAGCCCGAGGGTGTAGATGAGGACGTAGAAGGCGATGGCGGCCGCCGCCAACACTGCGCTGAGCAGGTTGGTGGTCAGCGCCAGCCAGACCACCGACGCCAACGACAGCACGAGCCCGAAGATCAGTGCCGGCCGCGGCTCCACCTGCCCGGTGACGAGCGGTCGGTGTCCGGTGCGCGCCATCAGTCGGTCGATATCGCGGTCCAGGTAGGAGTTCAGAGTGTTGGCTCCGCCGGCTGCCAGCGCGCCACCGATCAGCGTCGCGATCATCGTCCAGACCGGCGGGAATCCGTCGGCGGCCAGAAACATGGTCGGCACGGTGGTAACCAGCAGCAGCTCGATGATGCGGGGTTTCGTCAGGCCCAGATAGGCCCGAAACCGGCCGCCCATCGACAAATCGCGTGTGGGCAGCGATTCGGTTGCCGTCACGGATGTCCTCTCGTGGCGAGATGGGCGCAGGGTCGGCTCGGGGTCAACCCGGCCGTACCGGAGAGTCTACTTGCGACAACCCAACTTCCGACGGCCAACTCCTCTAGGCTGCATCGCGAAGCCACCTTGCACGCCTGCGTGCCGGACACCGATTGGGAAGGAACCCCCTAGTGACGCTTGACTGGAGCGAGCTCGACCGGCGCGCGGTGGACACCGCGCGGGTGTTGGCGATGGACGCAGTCCAGAAGGTCGGAAACGGGCATCCGGGCACGGCAATGACGCTCGCCCCGGCCGCCTACCTGCTGTTCCAGCGGCACCTGCGGCACGACCCGTCGGACCCGCACTGGATCGGCCGCGACCGGTTTGTGCTCTCCAACGGCCACTCCAGCCTCACGCTGTACATCCAGCTCTACCTGTCCGGCTACGGGTTGACCCTCAGCGACCTAGAGTCGTTCCGCACCTGGGGAAGCCTCACCCCCGGCCACCCCGAGTACGGCCACACAGTGGGGGTCGAGACGACGACCGGGCCACTGGGACAAGGCCTTGCCACCGCGGTGGGGATGGCGATGGATGCCCGCTACGTCCGAGGCAACCTCGACCAGGCCGCAGATCCGGGTGAGAGTCTGTTCGACCACCGGATCTACGTCTTCGCCGGTGACGGCTGCCTGGAGGAGGGCATCACCTCCGAGGCGAGCAGCCTCGCCGGCCACCAGCGGCTCGGCAACCTGATCCTGATCCACGACGACAACCACATCAGCATCGAGGGCAACACCAACGTCGCCTTCACCGAAGATGTGCTGAAGCGCTACGAGGCCTACGGCTGGCACACCCAGCACGTGGACATGATGCCGAACGGCGACGTCGATGTGACCTCCCTGCACGAGGCGTTGTTGCGCGCCGAGGCCGAGACCCACCGGCCCAGCATCATCCGGATGCGCTCGATCATCGGTTGGCCGTCGCCGAAGTTGCAGAACACCGGCAAGATCCATGGGTCAGCCTTGGGCGTGTCCGAAGTGGCCGCAACCAAAGAGGTCCTCGGCTTCGACCCGAACCGAACCTTCGAGGTGGACCCGGACGTTCTCGATCATGCCCGTGAGGTGGTTGTACGGGGCCAAGCCGCCCACGCCGAATGGGATGCCCGACTTACCGCGTGGCGGGCTCGGCACGGCGAGAAGGCGGCGCTGCTGGACCGGCTCGTGGAGCGTCGACTGCCGGACGGGTTCGCCGAAGCCATCCCGGTGTTCGCCGCTGGCGACGATATGGCCACCCGTGCCTCCTCCGGCAAAGTCATCAACGCCATCGCGGCTGTCCTGCCGGAATTCTGGGGCGGTTCGGCCGACCTTGCAGGTTCGAACAACACCACCATCGAAGGTGGCAAGTCGTTCGAGCCGGAGAGTTTGAGCGACGATGTCCCCGACTCGAGCACTTTCGGTCGGGTGCTGCACTTCGGAATCCGTGAGCATGCAATGGGGGCCGCCCTGAATGGGATGGCGCTCGGCGGTTTGACCCGCCCGTTCGGCGGCACCTTCTTCACCTTCTCGGACTACATGCGTGGCTCGGTCCGGATCGCGGCCCTGATGAAGGCACCCGTGACCTTCGTCTGGACGCACGATTCCATCGGCCTGGGCGAAGACGGCCCCACCCATCAACCGATCGAGCACCTTGCCTCACTTCGGGCGATGCCGCAGTTGAACATCGTCCGGCCGGCCGACGCAAATGAGGTGGCGGTGGCGTGGCGCACCATCCTGGAACGCAATGAGCCGACCGGGCTGATCCTGTCCCGACAGACGCTGCCGACTGTCGACCGAACCCGGTATGAATCCGCGGAGGGGGTCAGCAAGGGTGGCTACATCCTCTCCGAGAGCGACGGCGAGCCGGAAGTTCTGCTGATCGCGACCGGTTCGGAGGTGCAGATCGCGCTGGCAGCACAGGAGACGCTCGCCGCCGAGGGCATCGCCGCCCGGGTGGTGTCAATGCCGTGTGTGGAGTGGTTCGAGCAGCAGGACAAGCTGTACCGCGAGTCGGTTCTGCCTGGCGCAGTGCGGGCGAGGGTGTCGGTCGAGGCCGGGGTCGCCATGCCCTGGTACCGCTACCTGGGCGACGCCGGCCGGGCGATCTCGATCGAGCACTTCGGGGCCTCCGCCGACGGCGACCTGCTCTTCATCAAGTTCGACATCACCGCCGACGCGGTGGTGGCGGCCGCCAAGGAGTCTCTGCTGGCCGCTGCCCGACCCTAGGGGCCCACTCCCCCAAGAACATCACCGCGCTACCTCCCGTCATCCACATCTCACCGAATCTCACCGAACACAAAGGACCTGGAACATGACAGACCACCTCGGCGCACTCTCCGACATCGGCGTCTCTGTTTGGCTCGACGACCTCGACCGCGGCCGACTTTCCGGCGGCGGACTCGCTGACCTGATCGCCTCCAGCCACGTCGTCGGGGTGACCACCAACCCGTCGATCTTCGATCACTCGATCTCTTCGGGATCGGCCGAGTACGCCGATCAGATCGCCGACCTCGGGGTGCGCGGCGTCGATGTCGGCGAGGCAGTCCGGGCGTTGACCACCTTCGATGTCCGCTGGGCCTGTGACGTGATGCGCGGCGTGTACGACAACACCAACGGTTCAGATGGCCGGGTCTCGATCGAGGTCGATCCGCGGCTGGCCAACGACACAGAGGCCACCATCGCCGAGGCGAAGGCACTCTGGTGGACGGTCGATCGACCGAATCTGCTGGTGAAGATTCCGGCGACTCTTGCCGGCCTGCCCGCAATCACAGCCGCGATCGCAGCCGGAATCAGCGTCAACGTCACGCTGATCTTCGACGTCGAGCGTTATGAACTTGTGATGTCGGCCTACCTGGCCGGTCTGGAGCAGGCGAAAGCCGCCGGCATCGACCTGGCCGGGATCCACTCGGTGGCGAGCTTCTTCGTTTCCCGGGTGGACAGCGCGGTCGACGCCCGACTGACCGAGATCGGTACGCCGGCGGCCGAAGCCCTGCTGGGGGAAGCCGGAATCGCCAACGCTCGGCTCGCCTGGGCCGCCTACGAGGGCTGCATCAGCAGCGACCGCTGGAAGGCGCTGGCCGCGGCTGGCGCCAACCCGCAACGCCCGCTCTGGGCCTCCACCGGTGTGAAGGATCCGAAATACGCCGACGACCGGTACGTGGTGGAGTTGGCTGCTCCCGGCTGTGTGAACACCATGCCGGAGAAGACCCTCGACGCGGTGCGTGGCCATGGCAACGTGCACGGCGATACCGTCACCGGCACCGGCCCGGCCGCACAGCAGGTGTTCGACGCCCTCACCGAGGTTGGCGTCGACCTACCGGCGGTGTTCACCGGTCTCGAGACGGAGGGCGTCATCAAGTTCGTCGACGCCTGGAAGGATCTGCTGGCCAATCTCGAATCCGCGCTGGCCAAGGCGCGGCAGACCGCCGGCCGGTCCTGACCCGACGCCACAGCCAGCAACGCAACCCAGCAACCGCCCAGCCAGCGCACCCGCCCAGCGACGCGAACACAGGAGACGATCAGGTGGCCAACGAGTACGTTCCGGGGAACAACCCGCTGCGGGACCCGAACGACAAGCGACTTCCGCGGATCGCCGGACCATGCGCGGTGGTGATCTTCGGCGTGACCGGAGACCTCTCCAAACGCAAGTTGATGCCGGCTATCTACGACCTGGCGAACCGCGGGCTACTGCCCCCCGGCTTCGCGCTGGTCGGGTTCGCTCGCCGAGATTGGGCCGACCAGGACTTCGCCAAGGAGGTGCACGACGCGGTCCGCGAACATGCCCGGACGCCGTTCCGGGAAGATGTCTGGGAGCAACTGTCGCAAGGCATCCGGTTCGTGGCGGGCGAGTTCACCGACGACGCGGCGTTTGATCAACTGGCCTCCACCCTGCGCGACCTCGACCGAGTCCGCGGAACGGGCGGAAACCACGCCTTCTATCTGTCGATCCCGCCACGATTCTTCTCAGTGGTGGTCAAGCAGTTGATGCGCAGTGGACTCTCCGTGAGCGAAGGCGGGGCGTGGCGACGGGTGATCGTGGAGAAGCCATTCGGCCACGACCTCGAGTCGGCGATGGAACTCAACGAGGTTCTCGGGGAGGTCTTCCCGACCGGTTCGATCTTCCGGATCGACCACTACCTCGGCAAGGAGACGGTCCAGAACCTGCTGGCGCTGCGGTTCGCGAACAGCCTCTGGGAGCCGATCTGGAACAACCACTACGTCGACCATGTACAGATCACGATGGCTGAGGACATCGGGATCGGTTCCCGCGCCGGCTACTACGACGGTATCGGTGCCGCCCGCGACGTTATCCAGAATCACCTGATGCAGTTGCTGGCGCTGACTGCGATGGAGGAACCGGCGGCTTTTTCCGCACGGGCTGTCCGGCTGGAGAAGGAGAAGGTGTTGTCGTCGGTGGTATTGCCGGCGGACTTGACCAAGCACACCGCCCGCGGCCAATACGACAGCGGCTGGCAGGGGGGTCGACACGTCAAGGGGTTCCTAGAAGAGGACAACATTCCCGCCACCTCGATCACCGAGACCTACGCGGCCATCAAGTTGGAGATCGACTCCCGCCGGTGGGTGGGCGTGCCGTTCTACCTTCGGGCCGGCAAGCGACTGGGCCGGCGAGTGTCGGAGATCGCGGTAGTCTTCAAACGCGCCCCGCACCTGCCGTTCGCGGCGACCGACACTCAGGAACTGTCGTCCAACGCGCTAGTCATCAGGGTGCAGCCGGATGAGGGAATCTCGATCAAGTTCGGGTCGAAGGTTCCCGGCACCCAGATGGAGGTGCGCGATGTCACGATGGACTTCGCCTACGGCGACTCGTTCACCGAGAGCAGCCCGGAGGCCTACGAGCGGCTGATTCTGGATGTCCTGTTGGGCGATGCGCCGCTGTTCCCACGTCACCGAGAGGTGGAGATGTCCTGGGAGATCCTCGATCCGATTCTCGAGCACTGGGCGGCGAGCGGTCAGCCGGAGGGCTATCCCCCGGGAAGCTGGGGTCCCGCCTCCGCCGATGAGATGCTCGCCCGCGACGGCCGCACCTGGAGGCGACCATGACCGTCAGACTGGAAGACACGACAGCTAGCGAGGTGGCCTCGGCCATCGCCTCCGAGCGGCACCGACTGGGAGCCTCGGCCTCCGGCATGGTGATGACCCTCATCATCATCGCCGACGAGGAGAACCAGAACGACGCCACGATGGCTGCGTCACACTCGGCCGGCGAGCATCCGTGCCGGATCATCACGGTCATCCCTCGCCCTGGCCGGGAGGAGCCTCGGCTGGATGCCGGTATCAGCATCGGTGACAACGACGGACCGGGTGAACTTGTCCGGCTCCGACTGCGCGGCGCGCTGAGTGCCCATGCGCACTCCGTTGTGCTGCCGCTGCTGCTCTCCGATACCCCGGTGGTCGCCTGGTGGCCCGCCGCGCACCCGGTGAAGCCATCAGCGGACCCGTTGGGCAAATTGGCCACTCGCCGGATAATTGATACCGCCTCGGACCATCGACCGTTGGTTGCCCTCGCCACCATGAAGGACAACTTGGTCAGCGGCGACACGGACCTCTCCTGGACTCGACTCACCCCGTGGCGATCAGCGCTGGCCGCCGTGCTGGACCAGCCCTACGACGCCATCACCCGGGCATCGGTGCGAGCCCAGAACAACCCCAGTGCACCATTGCTGCGAACGTGGCTGCAGTGGCGGCTGGGGGTGCCGGTCGCCTACCACCGGAGCAAGGGACCGGGTATCAATGAGGTTGTGCTGCACACCCAGGCGGGCGACGTGACGATCAGTCGCCATGACGGCACGATGGCGCAGGTGGAACGACTGGGCACGGCGGTCAAAGAACTGTACCTGCCGCGCCGGGGGCTGCAGGAACTCATCACCGAAGAGCTTCGCCGACTCGACCCCGACGAGCCCTACGAGCACACGATGGGTCTGCTGGACACCGCCGAACTGAAGCCGACCAAGCCTGAGAAGCGCCTCCGCAGCAGGAAGAAGGCCGTCGGTACCAAGGCGACAGGCACGAAGGCGGCAGGCACGAAGGCGACAGGCACGAAGTCCAAGGGTGCGACTAAGGCTGCCAAGAAGGTCACCGGCAAGAAGCCGGCCGGGGACGGTGCAGTGGCTGCCGCAGAGCGCAACGCCGAGAATGCCGCCGACCGTGCCATCGACAACCAGTTAGGCAACGACTGATGACCGCTGACACTGTGATCGTCCACCCCGACCATGATTCGTTGGCCGCGGCGGTCGCAGCCCGGTTGATCACGGCCATCCTTGACGCGCAGGCCGTGCGCGGCGTCGCCCATGTCGCCCTGACCGGCGGCAGGATCGGGACATCGTCGCTTGCGGCGGTCGTGGCCGACCCAGCGCAGACCGCGGTCGACTGGTCGCGGGTCGACTTCTGGTGGTCCGACGAGAGGTTCGAGCCGGAGGGGGATCCGCTGCGCAACGAAACGGACGCGCGGACCGCGATGCTCGACAAGTTGCCGATCGATCCGGCCCGGGTACACGCCATGCCCTGTCGCGGCGGTTCCTACGGTGACGACGTCGATGCTGCGGCGGCGGGCTACGCGGCCGAGTTGGCAGCGGCAGCCGGTGACGCCGACGGCATTCCCCGGATTGATGTCGCGATGCTCGGAGTCGGCGAAGATGGACACGTGGCGTCGCTATTCCCCGGACATCCCGGACTGCACGGGCATGGGACCGTGATTCCTGTCCGGGACTCCCCCAAACCGCCTCCCACCCGGATTTCGTTCACGCTGGCGACCATCGACGCCGCCGCGCGGGTCTGGTTGATCGCCTCCGGCGACGGCAAAGCCGACGCGATCCGCGCGGCACTGGCACCCGCTGCGGGTTCCACCCCGGTGCCCGCAGGGATGGTGCACGGGACGTCGGAGACCCTCGCCCTGCTCGACGCCGACTCCGCTTCGCTGCTGCCCCGGTAGTCGCCTGCTGCGTCAGGCGCCTTGCACGACCAGGCCCAGCAACCGCGCCGCCTGGGCCTGCCGAATGTCGAAGGTGGCGAAACTCGTCGCAGGGCCGCCGACACGCTGGGCCGCCGCAAGATGCAGGGCATCAAGAGACCGCACTCCCGTCTGCTCACCGATGATGGCGGCCGCTTCACAGGTGACTGCGTCGAGCTCCACGATCAGGAACGCGTTGAGATCCGAGCTGAACTGGTCGCGGGCCGATTCGGCGTCCACCGAGCTGAGCAGTCGTGCCAGATTGCGGCGCACCTCAACAACGGTGTGGCGAGCGGTGGCGAGCACCGCGTCTGCCCGCAGGATGTCCTCGGCCAATTCCGAGTCCGGTTCGTCGACGTACCGCTTGAGAAGCACAGAACTGTCGACGTACACGATCACGCTCCGCGATCCTCGGTCAGGCTGGCGCTGATCGAAATCCGTGGCCGGAACCTCTTGACTGGGACCAACCCGGCGGCGGTGGCTGGTGCAATCCAACCTTCCTTGATCCCGCGCTCGACTCGGTCCGGACCCGGCAGCGGCGCAAGCACCGCAGTGGGCCGACCTCGATCCGTGATGGTGATTACCTCACCGGCCTGAGCCCGCTTCAGAAGCGCGGAGAGATGCGCCTTGAGTTCCCTGACCCCGACATCCATGTGACCACAATAACCCCCGAAGTGACCACCTGCAATGCGTGAAACTGCAGCAGGTCGAACTACAGGTCCTCACCACGGACGCGCTGCAGCGCCTCGGCCAGGATCTGGTCGCCGTCACCGGAAGATCGGCGCTCCTTGACGTAGGCAAGGTGGGTCTTGTAGGGCTCGATTTTGGGAGGCTTGGGGGGATGCTCGGGATCGCGGCCGGCCGGGTAACCGCAGCTCGGGCAGTCCCAAATCTCCGGCACGCTTGCCTCGTCTGCGAAGCTCGGAGTGGTCTCGTGCCCGTCCGAGCAGTAGAACGACACATACCTGCGGGGAGCGGCCTCACCGCGTTCGGCTTCACCCATTGGGCCAGCGCCCACTCGGCTGCCACGAATCGCGCTTCCACCGGCCACTGATTGCCTCCTTGACTAGCACCACTATGAAGACTGCACTATGACGACCGCTGGCACACGCACCATCGGGACACCCGTACCGGGTCAACAGCCCGGACTCCGTTGCGAGGAGTGCGGAACTAGCTCCTGGACACGATTATGCCTAGACCCACGATCGTCGCGGCCCAGATCAAGGCAACTGCAACAGTTATCCGGTCGAGGTTCCGCTCGGCCACACTGGACCCGCCCACCGAAGAGGTGACGCCGCCGCCAAACATGTCCGACAGCCCGCCACCCTTGCCCTTGTGCAGCAGCACGAGGGCAATCAGGAGCAGGCTGGAGACGACCAACAGAATCTCCAGCGCCAGAATCATGCCTTTGTTGCTCCCCTCACGGTGTTTCGCCCACTGTACCTGCGAGCCATTCAGCTCGCGTGCAGGCGGTACCGAACCATCGTGACGAACTCGTCGGGATCCAACGAGGCACCCCCGACCAGGCCGCCGTCGATATCCGGCTGGGCCATCAATTCGGCCGCGTTGGCTGCCTTCATCGACCCACCGTAGAGGATCCTGATAGCGGCAGCGGTATCCGCAGAGAAGCGTTCGACCAGCCACCCGCGCACCGCCGCACACACCTCCTGGGCATCTTCGGGTGAGGCCGTCAGACCTGTCCCGATCGCCCAAATCGGCTCATAGGCCAGCACCGATGCGCGTGCCTGCTCGTCGGTGAAGCCGGCCAGACACTCCTCAACCTGACCGAGCACGAACGCCACCTGCTCGCCGGACTCGCGAATCTGTAGCGATTCCCCGAAGGCGATGATGGGGGTCAGCGAGTGCCGCAGAGCCGCCAGCGCCTTCCGGTTCACCGTCGAGTTGTCCTCACCGTGGTACTGCCGACGCTCGCTGTGGCCGACGACCGCGTAGCCGCAGCCGAGCTTCGCCAGCATCGAACCTGAGACCTCACCGGTGTAGGCACCGGAATCGTGCTCGGATACATCTTGGGCGCCGTACTTGATGCCGATCTTGTCGCCCTCGATCAGGACCTGCACCGACCGGATGTCGGTGAACGGCGTCAGCACCAGCACTTCGCACGCCTCGTAGTCCTCGGCGGTCAGCGCGAACGCCATTCGCTGCACGTGCGCGGTCGCCTCGAAATGGTTGAGGTTCATCTTCCAATTGCCGGCCATCAAGGGCTTACGGGATTCGGTCACGGACTAATCCTTTCGAAGCACGGCGATACCGGGGAGGGTTTTGCCCTCGAGGAACTCGAGGCTGGCACCGCCGCCGGTGGAGATGTGGGTGACGTCGGCCTCGTCGAGACCGAACGTCCGGTAGGCGGCGGCAGAGTCTCCGCCGCCGATCACGGTCATGGCATCCAGGTCGGCAACCGCCTGGCAGATCGCCCGAGTCCCCGCCGCGAACGGTTCCAACTCGAACACGCCCATCGGCCCGTTCCAGACCACGGTCTGGCAGTCGGCCAGCGCGGCCACATAGGTGTCGATCGTTGCCGGGCCGATATCCAGGCCCCTCCAGCCGTCCGGCACGCCCTCGTCGGCCGTGACAACCCGGGTACTCGCGGTCGCTGAGAAGTCGTCGGCGATCACGATGTCGGTCGGCAGCAGCAGTTCGACGCCCCGGTCGGCGGCATCGGCGATGATGGCGCGGACTGTGTCGATCTGGTCGGCCTCGAGAAGCGAATCGCCCACCTGATGGCCCTGAGCGGCAAGGAAAGTGAAGCACATCCCACCACCGATCAGCAGCTTGTCGACCGTGGGCAGCAGATTGGTGATGACACCGAGCTTGTCGGACACCTTGGACCCGCCGAGGATGACCGCATACGGGCGGGCTGGGTCGTTCAGGACGCGGTCGAAGACGGTCGCCTCCTTGAGTACCAGATAGCCAGCAGCTGCGGGCAGGAGTTCGGCGACATCGGTGACACTCGCCTGCTGGCGGTGCACCACACCGAAGCCGTCCGAGACATACGCATCCGCCAACGCCGCGTATTCGGCCGCCAGCTCGGCCCGCTCGGCTGGGTCCTTAGAAGTCTCCCGGGGGTCGAACCGGACGTTCTCCAACATGGCCACATCACCATCGGACAACGCGTCAACCACAGCTTTCGCCGACGCCCCGGTCACGTCGGCCGCCAGCACCACCGGCTGACCAAGGAGTTCCGACAATCGGGCTGCAACGGGGGCAAGGCTGAAGTCGTCGCTGGGCACGCCCTTGGGTCGACCCAGGTGAGCGGCCACAATCACTTTGGCGCCGGCGTCCACCAGATACTTGATGGTGGGCAGGGCTGCCCGGATCCGGCCGTCGTCGGTGATCTCGCGACCGGTGTCGGTGACCTTGATCGGGACGTTCAGGTCGGCGCGTACGAATACGCGCCGACCTGCCACGTCCAGATCGGCCAGTTGCTTGACCGTCACAGGCTGGCACCCACGTAGCGGGTGAGGTCGACCATCCGGCAGGAGTAACCCCATTCGTTGTCGTACCAGCCCATCACCTTGACGAAGTCGCCCATCGACTTGGTGAGCAGAGCGTCAAAGGTGCAGGACGCGGACGAGGTGACGATGTCGGAGGAGACGATCGGATCCTCCGTGTAGACCAGCACGCCCTTCATCGGACCGTCAGCTGCTGCCTTCATCGCCGCATTGATCTCCTCGGCGCTGGCCGACTTGTCCAACATCAGGGTGAGGTCGGTGGCCGAACCGGTGGGCACCGGCACCCGCATCGCGAAGCCGTCCAGTCGGCCCTTCAACTGCGGCAGCACCTCGCCGATCGCTTTCGCGGCTCCGGTGGAGGTCGGGATGATGTTGACCGCAGCGGCACGGGCCCGACGCAGGTCCTTGTGCGGGAAGTCCAGCACCACCTGGTCATTGGTGTAGGCGTGAATCGTGGTCATCAGGCCCTTGTTGATGCCAAAGTTGTCATCGAGCACCTTCGCCATCGGCGCCAGGCAGTTCGTCGTGCACGAGGCGTTGGAGATGATGTCATCGGTGGCAGGGTCGTAGTCGCCCTCGTTGACGCCCATCACGATCGTGACGTCTGGCTCCTTGGCAGGCGCGGAGATGAGAACCTTCTTGGCCCCAGCCTCAAGGTGCTTGCGGGCGTCGGCGGCCTTCGTGAAGTGGCCGGTGGATTCGATCACGACATCGACTCCGAGGTCTCCCCACGGCAATACTGCGGGGTCGCGCTCGGCCAGCGACGCGATCGACAAACCCTCGACGACCAGGCTGTCGTCTGTGTAGGTCACCTGTTGACCGAGTGGGCCGAGGATGCTGTCGTACTTGAGCAGATGGGCCAGGGTGGCGTTGTCGGTGAGGTCGTTGATGGCGACGATCTCGATGTCCTCACCCTTCAATGCTGACCCGATCCTGGCCAACAGCCCGGTGTCGTTCACTGCGCGATAGTAGTTGCGCCCGATACGTCCGAAACCGTTGATTCCTACGCGAATAGTCACGCTGCCGATTCTCCTTTGCTAGCCAGAAACCCCTGGCGCCGAGGATTCGAGCACCAGCCTGCGATCAGCCTAGCGTCTGTCCTATCGCGGTCGCAGAGCCGAGATGCAGCCATCGGGGCGGCCTGCGAAAGAGACCGGTTCAGGCGTCGTACATCTCCGGCGTGAGGGCTGCCTCGGTATCCGGAATCCCCTCGTCGCGAGCCTTCTTGTCCGCCATCGCCAACAGCCGGCGGATCCGCCCGGCGATGGCGTCCTTGGTCAGCGGCGGGTCCGCCTGGGCACCCAATTCCTCCAACGACGCCTGCTTATGGGCCAGGCGGAGGTTGCCCGCGGTGGCCAGATGGTCGGGGATCTCGTCGCCAAGGATCTCCATCGCCCGCTGCACCCGAGCCCCGGCGGCCACCGCCGCCCGCGCCGACCGCCGCAGGTTCGCGTCATCGAAGTTGGCCAGCCGGTTCGCCGTCGCCCGGACCTCGCGGCGCATCCGACGTTCCTCCCAGGCGAGCAGGGACTGATGCGCCCCCAGGCGGGTGAGCATCGCGCTAATGGTGTCGCCGTCCCGGATGACTACCCGGTCCACTCCCCTGACCTCCCGGGATTTTGCGTTCATCCCCATCCGGCGAGCGGCACCGACCAGCGCCAACGCTGCCTCCGAGCCGGGACAGGTGATCTCCAGACTGCCTGACCGACCAGGTTCGGTCAGCGACCCGTGTGCCAGGAACGCCCCTCGCCAGACCGCCTCGGAGTCGCAGACGCGACCCCCGACGACGCTGGCCGGTAGCCCCCGCACCGGACGCCCGGAACCGTCGATCAGACCTGTCTGGCGGGCAAGTTGGTTGCCGCCCTCGGCGACCCGCACGACATACCTGTTGCCCTTGCGAAGGCCCGCCGGTTGCACCACGGACAGTTCACTCT
The DNA here is from genome assembly GCA_964547485.1 of uncultured Actinomycetes bacterium. Lineage (GTDB taxonomy): Bacteria > Actinomycetota > Actinomycetes > S36-B12 > UBA10799 > JACJWR01. The sequence goes on along the minus strand of CAZJNU010000014.1, from coordinate 4,826 downwards.
CGTGCCCGTAGATGTCCTTCAGGGTGGCCCGCAACCGGCGGGCTGCGGCTCCGGTATCGAGCTCGGCCTCCACCACTATCTGTCGGCCGACCAGATGTAGCGCCCCGCCATACCGGAGCATCGCCACCGCCTCCGCCTTGCGACAACAGACCTTGGTGACCTCCACTCGGCTCATTTCGTCCTTGACCGCGGATGTCATTGCCATGGGCTGATCCTGCCACGCGCCCGGATGGCGGAGAAGGCGGCTGCCAGCAGATCCGGGTTGTGGCTGGTCTGCAGCGTCCCGGAGCTGTAGTCGTGAGCGGCCAATCGGTCGAGGTGAACCACTGCGCCGACCGCCGAGGCCGCCTGCTCCAACACCTCCAGGTCGGAGATCGTCCGTTCGTCCACCAGCACCACATCCAGAGTCACCGCTGGGACTTGTTCGCGCAGCACCCGCAGGTAGGTGTCCGGCTGGAATCCCTTGGTCTCCCGGGTGGCCGCGGCCAGGTTCAGCACCAGCACCTTCGTCGCCTCGGTGGCGACCACTGCGTCTCGGATCCCCGGTACGTGCAGGTGCGGCAATACCGACGAGAACCACGAGCCTGGGCCCAACACCAACAAATCGGCGTCCAGGATGGCTGCCACCGCCGCCTCACAGGCCGGTGGGTCGGGCGGCACCAGGTGCAGGCCAACGATCCGGTCGTCAACGGCCTCCACCCGAGTCTGGCCGCGCACCTGGATCATCGGACCTGTCCCACCCCGCGGGACGACATCGGCCACCAGGGACAGCGGACAGGTGGCCGAGGGCAGCACCCTTCCTCTCGCTCCGAGCAGAGCGGCCACGAAGTCGAGACCCTCAACCAAGTCGTCGGTCTCCTGCCAGAGGGCCGCGATCAGCAGATTGCCCACCGCGTGACCGGCGAGTTCACCATCTCCGGGAAACCGATGCTGCAGCACCTGGCTCCAGGTGCGACCCCAGCTGTCGTCCCCGCAAAGCGCGGCCAGCGCCATCCGCATATCGCCGGGCGGCACGATGTCGAACTCGTTGCGGAGCCGACCGCTGCTGCCGCCGTCGTCGGACACCCCCACGATCGCGGTCAGGTTGTCGCTCATTCCACGCAGGGCCGCGAGCGTCGCGGACAGGCCGTGGCCGCCGCCAAGGGCCACAATCTTGGGTCCGTCTCCCCAGAATCGGCCCCGGTGCCGGACGGTCATTTGCTACTCCCGGCCCAAGTCACGGTGCACCACCAGGGTTTCCACGCCGTCCTTGACAAGTCGGGCACTCAGATGCTCGGCAATGGCGACGCTGCGGTGCTTCCCGCCGGTGCAGCCGATGGCGATCGTGACGTAGCGCTTCCCCTCCCGCAGGTAGCCGTCGGATATCAGGTTCAGCAGTCGCGAGTACTGCGTGAGGAATTCCCGCGCCTGCGGATGGCCGATCACATAGTCACTGACATCCGGATCCTGACCGGTGTGCTGGCGCAGTTCCGGCACCCAGAACGGATTGGGCAAGAAACGCACATCAGCCACCAGGTCCGCGTCCACCGGTATGCCGTACTTGAACCCGAAGGACATCACCGTCGCGCGAAGGCGGGCATGGTCGGTGTCTGCGAAAGCGGCATCCACCTTGCGTCGCAGGTCGTGCACGGTCAGCGCACTGGTGTCGATCACCAGGTCTGCGATCGCCCGGATATCGGCAAGCATGGCGCGTTCCCGGGCGATACCGTCCAGCAGGCGTCCCGTCCCCTGGAGCGGGTGTGGCCGACGATTGGATTCGAACCTATGCACCAACGACTCGTCGCTGGCTTCCAAGAACAGCACCCGCAGGTCTTCATCCTGCCGCCGCAGTCCGGTCACGACGTCGGCCAACTCGGCGAAGAAGCGGCCGGAGCGGACATCCACCACGACCGCGAGCCGCTCGATATCTCCTCGGTCAGCCATCACCGACAGTGCCTCGTCGACAAGCGAAGGCGGCAAGTTGTCGATCACAAACCAGCCCTGATCCTCGAGAGCTCTGGCGGCCGTCGACCGCCCCGCCCCCGACATTCCACTGACGAGTAGCAGTCCCGCGCGGTCGGTCATCTGAACTCCTCTCCGTGCGTTGCCCCGTCGGTCAATACTTCGCCGGTGCTGACGTTCACCGCGGACGGCGCGTCCTCGGCCGCCAGCGCTTCAACGACAGCGGTTGCGGTCGCCTGACCGATCCCGGGTACCGAGGCTACTTCCTCCAGGCTGGCTTGGCGAAGCTTGCGAAGCGACCCGAATCGTCGGATCAATGCCTTCTTGCGGACCTCACCCAGCCCGGCGATGTCGTCCAGCACGCTACTGGTCATCCGGGTGCTTCTCCGAGCGCGATGATGGGAGATCGCGAATCGGTGCGCCTCGTCCCGGATCCGCTGCAACAGGTAGAGGCCTTGGCTCTGCCGGTCGAGGATCAGCGGATCGGGTTCCCCCGGCAGCCACACCTCCTCCAGCCGCTTGGCGAGTCCGCAGACGGCCACATCGTCCACCCCGAGCTCGTCCAATGCCCGCTGCGCCGCGGCGACCTGCGGCTGGCCGCCATCGACGACCAGCAGGTTGGGCGGGTATGCGAATCTGCGAGTCTCACCGACGCCCCCGGCGGACAGGGCAATACCTGGATCCGTGGCCTCGTGACGCTCCTGCAGATAGCGGGCGAACCGGCGAGAGACTACCTCCTGGATCCCGGCGGTATCGTCGGTGACATTGCGGATATTGAACTTTCGGTAGTCCGACTTGCGGGGTAGACCGTCCTCGAACACGACCAATGAGGCCACCACGTCGGTGCCGGAGAGGTTGGAAACGTCGACGCACTCGATCCGCAGCGGTGCTTCTGACATTCCCAGGGCGTCCTGCAGTTCATTCAGTGCCTGACCGCGAACCGTCAGATCGCCAGCACGGCGGGTTTTGTGAAGCGCAAGCGTTTGGCCCGCGTTGCGCACCAATTCAGCCATCAACCCGCGCTTGTCCCCGCGCTGCGGCACTTTGATGTCAACGGGCCCGCCGCGCCGCTCTCGCAACCAGGCGGTGAGGGTCTCCCGGTCCGCAGGCAGATCCGAGACCAGTACCTCCCGCGGCACATCCTCGGGGATCTCGCCACCGTAGAACTGCTGCAACAGGCTTTCCACCAACTGCCCGTTGGACACATCCTCGACCCGCTCGACGACGAAACCGCGCTGCCCCCGGATCCGTCCTGCGCGGATGTGAAAGACCTGCACCGCGGCCTCCAACTCGTCCGCGACCAACGCCAACATGTCCGCGTTGGTGCCATCAGTCAACACCACAGCGTTGCGCTGGGTCGCGCGAGCGAGCGCCGACAAGTCATCGCGCAGCCTGCCTGCCCGTTCGTAGTCCTGCGCCTCGGCCGCTGCCTTCATGGCGGCCGTCAGCCGAGTCGTGACGCCCTGACTGCGGCCGTCCATGAACGAGACGAAGTCGGCCACGATCGCCCGGTGCTCGTCGGCACTGACACGGCCCACACAGGGCGCGCTGCACTTGTCGATATACCCGAGCAGGCAGGGTCGCGCCACCTGCTGGGCGCGGCGAAACACTCCTGTCGAACAGGTGCGTACCGGGAACACCCGGAGCAGCAGGTCGACGGTCTCCCGGATGGCCCACGCATGGGCGTATGGACCGAAGTACCTGGTGCCCTTGCGTTTGGCGCCACGCATCACAGTGACCCGTGGGAACTCCTCCGCCATCGTGACCGCGAGGTAGGGGTAGGACTTGTCATCTCGATAGCGGACATTGAAGCGTGGGTCGTACTCCTTGATCCAGGCGTACTCCAGTTGCAGCGCCTCGACCTCGTTGCCGACCGTTGTCCAGTCGACCGAGGCGGCCGACGTCATCATCGCCTGGGTGCGAGGGTGCAATCCGCTGAGGGCGCTGAAATAGTTCGCGAGCCGACTCCGCAGGCTCTTCGCCTTTCCCACATACAGAACTCGACCGTGCGGGTCGCGGAACCGATAGACGCCAGGTTCGTCCGGGATCGTTCCCGCCTCAGGACGGTAGCTGCGGGGGTCGGACATGCGCCCATGGTAAGTGAGTCAAGAAATTGCCAAGACTGTGGCATTGCCCACAATCACGCCCCTGGGCGTGACATTCACGGCGTGTCGCTCCACGGTATAGGGATTGCCATCCCCGATCATAGGATTTTTTGTGTCGATCTCCGCCCAGCCAGCCACCCTCAGTGCAGGTCGTCGCCGCACTCGTGCGCTGTCTCTCGGTGCCAGCGTGGTCGCCGCGGCTTCCCTGGCAGCAGCTATCACGGCACCCAGCCAGGCGGTCGCGGTGCCCGCCGCGGTCGCCGTTCCGCCGAACGCGGCGGCGGTCGCCAACCCCGCTGCCAACAGAATCGTGACGGCTCGGATCAAGGCCACCCGGGTGTTCGTGGTCGGGGACTCATTGACGGTAGGCGCGGATCCCTACATCCGGCAGGCGTTGGGAACATCGGTGCGCCGGGTGGCGATCAACGCCCAGGTGGGCCGCTTCACCTCTGAGGGCATCTCTCTGTTGTCGCCGCAGAGCCCGTCACGGGTGTGGGTGGTCGCACTCGGCACGAATGACGGCCCGGATGCCGCCGCGACGCGCGCCTGGGTGGCACGGGTGATGGCGCTGGCCGGAAAGCGCCAAGTGATCATCATGACGATCGTCCGGCCAGGCGGCTACCACGTCGTCAACCAGGCGATGATCGATATGCGGCGCCGTTACCGGAACCTACAGGTCGCCGACTGGGCAACCCTGATCGCGCGCAACCCCTGGTACCTCGGCCGGGACGGTGTCCACTTGACCACCAGCGGCTACCGATTCCGTGGCCAGGTCATCGC
>CAZJNU010000013.1:12704-43726 GCA_964547485.1 uncultured Actinomycetes bacterium | reverse complement strand
GTGATCGGCCACCGGGTTGGACCGAAGCCCACCACATCGAAACGTGGACCGCAGGGGGCGAGACTTCACTGCAAAATTTGGCCTTGCTGTGTTCGATGCACCATCACCTCATCCACACCGGAACCTGGACCATCCAAATGGGGGACAACGGCCACCCAGAAGTCACCAAAGTGTGGACCTACCCCAGACGGCGCTGACACCGACGGGGCACCTGAGACCCAGAGGCACCCGCCACCCGGGTGGGCTGCCAACACCGACAACCCACCCGGGCATCAGGCGCGCGCCAGGTGGGGGTGGTCAGGCGAGCAAGGGCTGCAAACCTGGCGCAGTCGCTATCCCGTCAATGGCAGGGCGTTTAAGGCGGCCAAAAGGTCGGCCCTTTCACCAGCGACCTCAATGTGCTTCACCCGTGATGTGTGACCGCGACGAATAATTACGGCGGAGTGTCGCACCCCAAGAGCCTCAGCGATCGCATCGACGATCGCGCGGTTTGCTGCACCGTCGACGGCTTTGGCGTGAACGCGAACAACAATCGCCGGAATGGTGGGCGACATGCTCCGCGCATCCGCACCCGCATGATCTCCCGCGACTTCTGGCAGTCGAGCAACCGTTGTGTGTCGGGATCCCGGCCGAGAATGCACGGTCAGTTTGAGGTGGTCTTGCCCCACGTCAGTCGGGCGAGCCTTCTTCACGACAACCACGACCCTGGCTGGCTCTGCTCAGTCCCGATTCCCCCACCTGGAACCTCGGCAGCACCGGCAGGTGGAGGCTCCGCCGGGACTGTCAGGGCGACAACGGTCCGTCGGGCTTCACCAAGTCCCATCACGACCAAGGTGCCGGCCACACCTGGGCCGCCGGGTAGGCGGAGGTCCCGACGGACGCGATCGGCATCGAGCCGACGCCCGCGACCCCGGACGTCGACTCGCGTGATGCCGTGCCGGTCACAGGCGCTGGCGAGGGCCGCCCGGTCGTATCGGCCGGCGGTGAGTACATGCAGAACACGGGCACCAGTCCAGGCGACCGGATCCAAACCGGTGGCCGGCGCCGTCAGGAACGCCAACTGCGGATCCACCAACCGGGCGCCGACGCGATCGCCGAAGTCGGTAACCAGTCCGGACCGAACGATGGCTGCATCGGGATCGAGTAGCAGGTCGCCGTCCCTCGGAGTCCCACAATTCGCAACATCCGGTTGCCCGTCGCCAGCAGTGACCGAGAGCAACACGTTGCCGTCGTCGTCGAGGATCGTGGCCGACCGGGGTGGAGCTGACGTCCCCCACCAGGCGGACACCTCGATCAGATCGCCGCGGTTGGAAACCCACTCAGAGGCGGTGCCATCGAGCTGCCTGTGGTCAATGCCGGGGGCGGTCTTGGCAACTAAGAGGTTGACTTGCGAGGCGAGAGCGCGAACCCAGGACCAGGTTGGCGACCAGTCCGACGGTCGATCCAGGCGGCGACTCGACCCGTCCGGCCGTCGCGCGGCCCGCGGGTTGCGACGGGCGGGATCCGCGAACCATGCCTCACCGGCAAGCGATGTGAGCAGGGTCGCGTCGGTGCAGTCACCGACGACGACCGTCACCCGACCCTTGGTCGCTGTTTGGCGGGCATTGATCCGGGCGATCTCGGCGACCTCCGGATCGAGCTCCACTGCAATCACATCCAGGCCCGCAGCCGCCATCGCAAGGGCGTCCAACCCGAGGCCGCAGGTCAGATCGACGACAGTTCGAACGCCCAGCGCAAGCAGCCTGGTGGCACGGTACGCGGAAGCCGCCGGGCGGGATGCCTGCTGCAATCCGTCGGAGGTCCACAGTAACTCGCCGGCGCCGGGGCCGAATCGTTCTCGGGCACGGCGGACCAGCGCCGCTTGTGTCAACGCGGCCGCGATCAGTGCGGAGTCCGCTTTGGGGAAACTGCGCCGCAACGTGTTGGACGAACCCAACGGGTCCTGGGGGTCTGCCCGCGACAGCAACTGCCGGCCAAGGTCGCTGTCCAGAGCAGAGACAGACTCCCTGCCCGAGCCCCCGCTCGAGCCGATGCGCGATCGGGACGCTTTCATATCTGCACCCTAGGCGTCGATAGCGCCTCGAGAGGGCGGTGAAGTCCGTTACCTGACCTCGCCGTTGGCACTCGATAGACCTGAGTGCTAACGTGAGCCCTGGCACTCAGCAGTCGGGAGTGCCAACGGAAGGAACGCCGGCGACACCGCGACGACGTCGATGGGAATTCCGCGCACCACCGCAATTGTCAGCACATCCGCAGCAACCCGGAGGTTAGACCGTGTCGGTCGCCATCAAGCCACTCGAGGATCGCATCCTCGTCCAGCCGCTCGATGCCGAGCAGAAGACCCAGTCGGGTCTTGTTATCCCGGACACCGCCAAGGAGAAGCCCCAGGAGGGCAAAGTCCTGGCAGTTGGCCCGGGCCGTTTCGATGACGGCGGCTCCAAGCGCATTCCGCTGGACGTCGCCGTGGGCGACGTCGTCGTCTATTCGAAGTACGGCGGCACCGAGATCAAGTACGCCGGCGAGGAGTACCTCATCCTCTCCGCGCGTGACGTCTTGGCAGTCGTCGACAAGTGACAATCGTGTAGCAACGCCCCGGGCCGCTAGTAGCGGACCCGGGGCGTTGCCACGCGACGCGGTCGCCAAGGAATGCTGCCGCGTCACGACTTTGGAGCGCGGTTCCCGCATCCCAAGGCCACGGAGTGACGCTCTTGTTAGCGGCCAGCCCCGGCGGGCTGCTTCGGCGCCGGGTCGCTCTCAAACCGTTCGCAGCACACCCGGCAGCACACTGCAATCAGCACCGGCAACAAAGCCATCCCCGCAAGAGACCAGCGCCCGCGGGCGCACCACAGCACACCTGAGTGAGGACACATGCCCAAGATTCTTCAATTCGACGAAGCTGCCCGGCGCTCCCTGGAACGCGGAGTCAATGCGCTGGCAGACACGGTCAAAGTGACGCTGGGCCCGAAGGGTCGCAACGTAGTCCTTGATAAGGCATGGGGTGCCCCCACCATCACCAACGACGGTGTGACGATCGCCCGCGACATTGAGCTGGAAGACCCGTACGAGAATCTTGGCGCGCAACTGGTCAAAGAGGTGGCGACCAAGACCAACGATGTCGCCGGCGACGGCACCACGACTGCCACAGTGCTGGCACAGGCGATGGTCCGCGAGGGTCTGCGGCTGGTGGCGGCTGGAGCGGCCCCGATGGCGGTCAAGCGCGGGATCGACGCGGCGGTGGCCAAGGTCAACGAAACCCTGTTGTCCGAGGCTCGTCAGATCGACGGCACGGACGAGATCGCACAGGTGGCGACCATCTCCTCGCAGGACCCCGAGGTGGGCCAGGAGATTGCCAAGGCATTCGAAAAGGTGGGTGCCGACGGCGTGATCAGCGTCGAGGAGTCCCAGACCACCGGCGTCGAACTTGAGTTCACTGAGGGAATGCAGTTCGACAAGGGCTATATCTCGCCGTACTTCGTGACCGACGCTGAGCGGATGGAGGCAGTCCTGGAGGATGCCCACGTGCTGCTGGTCGCCGGCAAGATCTCAGCTGTGGCGGACCTGCTGCCCGTGCTCGAGGAGGTCGCCAAGACGTCCAAGCCCCTCTTCATCCTCGCCGAAGACGTCGACGGCGAGGCCCTGAGCACTTTGGTGGTCAATCGGATCCGTGGAATCTTCTCCTCGGTTGCGGTGAAGGCGCCCGCTTTCGGTGATCGTCGTAAGGCCATTCTGGCCGATATCGCGATCCTCACCGGAGCCACCGTTATTGCCGAAGAGGTTGGGCTGAAACTGGATCAGGTCGGGCTAGCTGAACTCGGTCACGCCCGTCGGATTGTCGCGACCAAGGACACCACCACGATCGTCGAGGGCAGTGGTAGTCACGAGGCAGTTGCCGATCGAGTAGCTCAGATCAGGTCCGAGATCGAGCGTGCGGATTCGGATTGGGACAAGGAGAAGTTGTCCGAGCGACTCGCGAAACTCTCTGGCGGTGTCTGTGTCATCAAGGTCGGCGGCCACACCGAGGTTGAGCTGAAGGAACGCAAACACCGCATCGAGGACGCCGTTTCGGCGACCCGGGCGGCCATGGAGGAGGGCATCGTGGCTGGCGGCGGCGCCGCCCTGGTGCACGCCGCGGCGTCGCTCCAGGACGGTCTGGGCCGTGAGGGTGACGAGTTGGCAGGCGTGGTGCTGGTCCGCAAGTCAGTCGTCGAGCCGCTGCGCTGGATCGCGGAGAATGCTGGCGCCGAGGGCTACGTCGTGACCGCCAAGGTTGCGGAACTGCCCGCCCGGGAAGGCTACAACGCGGAATTGGGTCGGTATGAGGACCTTGTGGCCGCGGGGGTCATCGATCCGGTCAAGGTTACCCGCGCTGCTCTTGAGCATGCCGCCTCCATCGCGTCGATGTTGCTGACGACCGACGTGCTGGTGGTCGAGAAGCCGGAAGAGGATGACGAGGACGAAGGTCATGGGCACTCGCACCACCCGGGGCACGTGCACTGACCCAGGCAAGCACAGATCGCGCAGCGGCCGCCGCCCCGATTGGGGCGGCGGCCGCTGGCGTGTTAGGGGTAGGTGGCTGTTGTTAACACGCGTTGGCCAGTCGGCGTGACTGGGCCAGCTCTGACTCGCGGTCGTCTTCAGTGAGGGAACCCCACACCCCGTAAGGCTCGCGGACGGCGAGAGCATGTTCGGCACATTGTCGAATCACCGGGCAGGAGGCGCAGATCGCCTGCGCCGCAGCATCGCGGGCAGCTCGCGCGGCGCCCCGCTCACCTTCGGGATGGAAGAAGATATTTGGATCTTCACCCCGGCAGGCTGCTTTCAGTTGCCAGTTCCAGACATCCGCATGTCCACCCGGGAGTCGGGAGAGTTCGGCCATGACGCTACCTCCATCTGCTGAGCGGTCCACTATCGGATTGAGGGCCGGTGGGCTTGTTGAGCTAAAGCTAGCAAGCGCGCCATACCTTGCGCAAGAGGCAACAGTGAACAATGTATGAACACCCCTAGATCACCTGGCTACGCCCGCCGGATCAGCCGCGATCCCTCGGTGCCGGAGTGCGGTGTCGGTGGGTATGCATAAGAATCGCCACATGAGCCAGGGGGTGCGCGAGTCGGAGCATCCGGGGATGTCGGTTTCGGCGGTCGCGCGCCGGCTGGGAGTGGCACCGTCCACCCTGCGCACCTGGGAGCGGCGGTACGGATTGGGCCCGTCCCAGCGCGAAGATGGCGGACCTCGGCGCTACCTTGCGCTCGATGTCGCGCGGCTGGATCTCATGCAGTCCCTCATCAGAAGCGGTGTCCCGACTGGGGACGCGGCTCGAGCGGCCCAGCACCAAGAGGTCGCTGTCGATGATCAGGTGTCGGTCCAGACCAATGAGATCGAGCCGCCGACGGACGCCGGGGACGACGCGGCCAGACTCGTACGAGGCCTGACCAGGGCGTGTCTGGCCCTGGATGACGAGACCTGCAGCCGTCTCCTTCGCGGAAGTACCGCGATGCGCGGTGTCTCGTGGACCTGGCAGCACGTGTTGCTTCCGGTGTTGATAGCTCGCGGCCGCTACTGGGCGCGTACCGGCAAGGGCGTGGAGGTGGAGCACTTGCTCAGCAGTGTGACTGCGGCCGAGTTCGGCTCCATCTCGGCTGTCGACAACCCGATCAACAGTCGGCCGGTGCTGCTGGCCTGCGCGCCTTGGGATGACCACACGTTGGCGCTGCTCGCCGTGGCGGCCGCGCTGGCTGAGCGTCGGATCGCGAGCCGGATGCTCGGTGCCCGTACCCCTGCCGCCGCGCTTGCGGCGGCAGTCCGCAGGGTCGGTCCCAGCAGCGTGCTGGTGTGGGCCAGCATTCCTGGTGACGACGCGAGTTGGCTGACCTCGCTGGTCGACCAACGCCCCGCTCCGAAGATGTACATCGCCGGGCCCGGCTGGGGCCGCGAACTGCCAACCGGTCTGCAGCGTTTTGACGATTTCGATGCGGCGGTCGCAGGGTTGGTCGCCAGTTCCGCCTGAGACGTCCGGTCGCACACCTTGCGGAGGCGGGAACCCCAGGTCCTGCGTAGCATGCGGGTGTGGCGGACTTGGGACTACTGGAAGCCGGCGAACGGGCAGCCTTCCACGGGCGTCCTGCCGACGGGGTCGCGCCGTTGCAGCAGTTCCTGTACTCAGCCTGGCAGACCGACCCCGAGCGTCCCCACGCTCAATGGTTGTTGGGTGTGTGTCTGGCTGCCGGTGGGATGTTCGGCGGGTCGGCTGCCCAGCTGCAGCCGTTGTTGGCGGTCCCCGCTGATGCCGACCTCACGCGCCGCCGATTCGCGGCGGCTGCAGCTGGCACGTTGGCGTCGATCCACCGTCAAGTGGGTCGCTTTGTCGAAGCGCGCAACTACGACGACTGGGCCGGGGCGATTGCCGCCGACGATCCCAAGTCTGCCTTCGACGCGGCCCTGGGGTTGGCGGCCGACGCCGTGGGGGCGGGAGCCGCACAACTTGCCGTCGAATACGTGAATCAGGCCACGGGCCTTTGTCGGGAAGAGCCGGAATGGTGGCGGGAGCGGGTCCGGCTGGGCTGGGTGCAGGCAGAAGTCTCAATGTTGTGGGACCGGCCGGCGGATGCCCGCACGGTACTACTCGGCTCGGTGGCCGAAGCGGAGTCGGTCGGTGCGCCACGGCACGTGGCTAAGAGTCTGTCCTTTCTCGGCGTCGCCCAGCAAAGCCTCGGCGATAGCGCCGCCATGATGACCCTCGGCAGGGCAGCCCTGCTAGCCGAATCCCTGGGCGCCTGGCCGTTGGTGTGGGCGACTCGCGGTCTGATGGCAGTGCTGCTGCGCTCCAGCAATCCGCCCGAGGCTGAGCGGTGTCGACGATCCGCCGAGCACGCCGTCCGTATCATCGCGGCGGATCTGCCGGCGGAATTGGCCGAGGAATGGGCCGCCCGCGCGGACGTCGCACCACTGTTGGTGGGCTAGATCATTCCGCCACCGCGGGCCGATTGAGGCTAAAGGTGCGGCCCGAGGCTGCCGAACTGACGGGTATGGCTTCTGTGATGGTGTGCGATGACGCTGCCCTGCACCGAGATACGGTCCGCCGGGTGGTCTCGTTGCTGCCGGGCATCGACCGGGTGATCACTGCTGGCAGTGGCGAGGAGGCGCTTGCGCGGTTCGAAGCCGACCGACCGGATCTGGTGCTTATGGACGTGCGGATGCCAGGCATAGGCGGCGTCGAGGCGGCCCGCCGCCTGATGACCACTCACCCAGGCGCGACGGTTGTGATGCTGACCGTTGCGACGGACCCGGAAGCGGTCGGCTGGGCGGTGGTCTCCGGGGCGCGTGGCTACATCGCCAAAGACGCCACCCGCGAGGAGTTGGCGGCCATGATCTCCCTCGTGTTGGGGACCGTGCAGCTGCCACCGGCAGCCCGCGCGACACCGGAGGGGAGACGACCAGTGCTGACCGAGCGCGAACAGCAGGTACTCGAAGGCATGTGCCACGGGCAGTCCAATGGTGAGATAGGCCGCTCCCTGTTCTTATCCGAGGACACCATCAAGACGCACGCCAGACGGCTGTTTCGCAAGTTGGGCGCGGCAGACCGGGCGGCCGCCGTGGCAACCGGGTTCCGCTGGGGGATGTTGACCTGACGGCCCGCTCGGTCCCTGCGTGCGCGCCGAGTATCCTCTGCTCATGGCACACCCCGACGAGGCACTGGCCGTGCTCGGATTGACCTACGACGACGTGCTACTGCTTCCGGCAGAGTCCGATGTCATCCCAAGCGAAGTGGACACGGCCTCCAGGTTGAGCCGCAATATCGCGTTGCGGGTGCCGCTGCTGTCCAGCGCGATGGACACCGTCACCGAGGCACGGATGGCGATCGCGATGGCGAGGTTCGGGGGCGCGGGGGTGCTGCACCGGAACCTCTCGATAGCTGATCAGGCGACCCAGGTCGACCTCGTCAAGCGGTCCGAGGCCGGGATGGTCACCGACCCCGTCACCTGCCATCCGGAGCACACCCTCGCGGACGTCGACCACCTGTGCGCTCAGTATCGGATCTCCGGTGTGCCGGTGGTGGCCGCCGACGGCATCCTGCTGGGAATTGTTACCAATCGCGATATGCGGTTCGAGGACGATATGAGCCTGCTGGTGCGCGATGTCATGACCCCGATGCCGTTGGTGACGGCGCCGGTGGGGATCGAAGCCGCTGCCGCGTTGGATCTGTTGCGGGCGCACAAGATCGAGAAGTTGCCGCTGGTGGACTCGGGCGGGCGGCTCCGCGGCCTGATCACGGTGAAGGACTTCGTGAAGCGGGAGCAGTACCCGCAGGCCACCAAGGACGCCGACGGTCGGCTGGTGGTCGGAGCGGCCGTCGGAGTCGGCGAGGACGCGCACCGTCGGGCGATGGCGCTGGTCGACGCCGGCGTGGATTTCCTGGTGGTGGATACCGCCCATGGCCATTCCAGGTCCGTGCTGGAAATGGTCGCGAAGGTGAAGGCTTCCTCGTCGGTTGATGTGGTCGGTGGCAATGTGGCGACCCGGGCCGGTGCCGCAGCACTGATCGACGCCGGCGCGGACGGGATCAAAGTGGGGGTTGGGCCAGGCTCGATCTGCACCACCCGGGTCGTCGCCGGGGTCGGCGTGCCGCAGGTGACTGCGATCAATGAGGCGGCCAAGGCGGCGCGGCCGGCCGGAGTCCCGGTGATAGGCGACGGTGGCCTGCAGTACAGCGGGGATATCGCCAAGGCGCTGGTGGCGGGCGCGGACACGGTGATGCTCGGTTCGCTGCTCGCCGGCTGCGATGAGGCGCCGGGTGAGGTGATTTTCGTCAACGGGAAGCAGTACAAGCAGTACCGCGGAATGGGGTCGCTCGGCGCGATGGAATCGAGAGGGCAGGCCCGCTCCTACTCCAAGGACCGCTACTTCCAGGATGACGTGCTCAGCGATGACAAGTTGGTACCGGAGGGAATCGAGGGGCAAGTGCCCTACCGCGGCAGGCTCGCTGTGGTGGCACACCAACTGATAGGTGGTCTGCGGGCTTCAATGGGCTATGCCGGGGCGGGCACGATCGGCGACCTGCAAGCCAAAGGACAGTTCGTGCAGATCACCGCGGCCGGACTGCGGGAAAGTCACCCGCACGATATTCAGATGACTGTGGAAGCGCCCAACTACCGGGGCAATTGAGCACACCCGCAGTCCCCTGTGCGTAGGCTGTTTGTCTGTGACCGAGATCGAACTTGGGCGATCGAAGCGTGCCCGTGCCGCGTACTCCTTCGACGATGTCGCCATCGCACCGAGCCGGCGAACCCGCGACCCGCAGGAGTGCTCCATCTCCTGGCGGCTGGACGCCTACAACTTCGAGTTGCCGGTGATGGCCGCACCGATGGATTCGGTGGTGTCACCGGCGACCGCGATTGAGCTGGGCGGGCTCGGAGCGCTGGCGGTGCTCAACCTGGAGGGACTGTGGACTCGCTACCAGGACCCCACCTCGCTGCTGCAGGAGGTGGCCGAGTTGTCCCCGGCGGAGGCCAGGGCGCGGCTGTGCGAGTTGTACGCACCGGAGATTTCGGCGGAGCTCATCGCTGAGCGAATCGCTGAGCTGCGGGCCGGCGGGCACACCGTGGCAGCGGCGCTCTCCCCGCAGCGCACCCGTCAGTTCGCGAAGGCGGTACTGGACTCCGGCGTCGACGTCTTCGTCATCCGCGGCACCACGGTCAGCGCCGAGCATGTCTCCGAGGGCACTGATCCGCTGAACTTGAAGCAATTCATCTACGAGTTGGACGTCCCGGTTGTGGTCGGCGGAGTCGCAACGTACTCTGCAGCGCTGCATCTGATGCGGGCCGGGGCGGCCGGCGTGCTAGTCGGCTTTGGCGGAGGCGCCACCCACACCAACCATCAGGTGCTAGGCGTGCGGGTACCGATGGCCTCGGCCGTCGCCGATGTCGCTGCCGCCCGTGGTCACTATCTGGATGAGTCCGGCGGCCGCTATGTGCATGTGATAGCCGACGGGGCGATGGGCCGCACCGGCGATGTCGTCAAGGCTGTTGCCTGCGGCGCCGACGCGGTGATGGTCGGATCCATGCTCGCCCGCGCCGACAGCGCGCCAGGTGGGGGGCTGCACTGGGGGATGGAAGCGGTTCATCCGACTCTGCCCCGCGGAGAGGTGGTCGATCTGGGGATGGTCGGCACCCTGCAGCAGATCCTGGTGGGTCCGTCGACGATCGGCGACGGATCGATGAATATCGCCGGCGCCCTCCGGCGGGCCGTGGCGACCTGTGGATATGCCGATTTGAAGGAGTTTCAGCGCGTCGGGATGGTCATCCCTCGGTGACGCGGTAACGCGTCGGCGGGCACCGCCGTCGAGCGCCCCCGGGTCCCCCCGCAATCTCCGGATTCCCTACCCGTACTGCTAGTGCCGTTCCGGCAGGGAGCCCGTACTGTGTCTCCATGACGCTGCACACAGACGTGACCCCCGAGACTTCGACTCCGCTGGCAGACGAAGTGATGTCCGCCGATCTGGTGCGATTGCTACGTCACCGGGTGACCTCTGGCGGTACCAACGGCGTCACCGTCGGTACCGCGCCGTTGGACGGTTCGCCGCTGCCTGCGGTGCCGGTCTCGGGCGCGGAGGACGTCGAGGTGGCGTTCCGCACGGCGCGCCGTCACTTCCCGTCGTGGTCGGCGCTGGACGCGTCTGCCCGGGCGAGGATCCTGCTCCGATTCCACGACTTGGTGCTACAGCGACGGGCACAGGGTCTGGACATCGTGCAACTGGAGACTGGCAAGGCTCGCGGCCACGCCGCGGAAGAACTCGCCGATGTCCTGATCACCTCCCGCTACTACGGGCGGACTGCCGCGAAGGTGCTGCGGGCGGGCAAGCGCAAGGGCGCCATCCCGGTGCTCACCAGTACCCGGGTTCATCACGACCCAATCGGTGTCGTCGGCATCATCTCGCCCTGGAACTATCCGCTGACGCTAGCGATCAGTGACGCGCTCGCGGCTTTGGTCGCCGGGAACACCGTGGTACTGAAGCCGGATGTGCAGACGATGTACACGGCGCTGTGGGTGGTTGAGCTGCTGTTCGAGGCGGGGTTGCCCGAAGGTGTGCTGAACGTGGTCAACGGCGAGGGCGCCGTGGTGGGTCCGATGGTCGCGGCCAGCGCCGACTACCTGATGTTCACCGGATCGACAGCGGTCGGCAGGACCGTGGCCGCCCAGTGTGGCGAGCGCCTGATTGGCTGCTCGATGGAACTCGGCGGCAAGAACGCCATGATCATCTGTGAGGACGCCGACCCCGAACGGGCCGCGGGAATCGCGGTCGGAGCCAGCTTCGCCAATGCGGGTCAGCTCTGCATTTCGATGGAACGGATCTACGTGGTAGGCGACGCCTATCACGACTTCGTTGCCGCCTTTGTGCGCCGAACGGATGCCCTGAAGCTGGCCGGCGGAATCGGCTGGGGCTCGGATGTCGGCTCGTTGATCTCCGGCAGGCAGCTTGAGCGGGTGGTCGAGCATGTCGAGCAGGCCAAATCCCACGGCGCCAAAGTGCTCGCCGGTGGCCGCGCAAGGCCAGATATCGGACCGTACTTCTATGAGCCGACGATCCTGGAGGACGTCTATGACGGGATGACCCTCTGCCGCAACGAGACGTTCGGGCCGGTGGCCAGCATCTACCGGGTCCCCACCGTGGAGGAGGCGATCCGGGAGGCGAACGACACCAACTATGGGCTGAATGCCTCAGTGGTCACCCGCTCGACGAAGCTGGGCAAATATGTCGCCTCCCAACTGATGTCGGGAACCGTCAACATCAACGAAGGGTACGGCGCGGCCTGGGCAAGTATCGATGCTCCGATGGGCGGTTACGGGCTGTCGGGTATCGGTCGCCGGCACGGGCCGGAGGGTCTGTTGAAGTACACCGAGTACAAGACTGTGTCAGTCCAGCGGCTGCTCGGATTCACCCGGCCGGACGGCGTCAGCGATATGGCCTGGAGTGAGGGACTGATCCAGTCGGTGGCGCTGTTGAAGAAGTTTGGGATGAAGTAGCCGGAACTCTGTCGAAAGAACTAACCGTGTACGACGCCTGCAGGCAATGAATGAACGGGAGTGAAGTATGACCACAACAACCCAGTCCGGCACGGAGCACTACGACGTCATCGTGGTGGGTTCCGGTTTCGGTGGCTCGGTATCGGCCCTCCGACTGGTCGAGAAGGGCTACCGGGTGGCCGTGCTGGAGGCGGGTCAGCGGTTCACCGATGCGACCCTGCCGGCCACCTCCTGGCGGCTTCGGAAGTTCCTCTGGGCGCCCGGACTCGGCCTGACCGGGTTACAGCGGATCCACAAGCTGAACAACGTGATCGTGCTCGCCGGTGCAGGTGTCGGCGGCGGTTCGTTGATCTACGCCAACACTCTCTACGTCCCGCCGGAGCCGTTCTTCAAGGACCGTCAGTGGGCGCATATCACCGACTGGGCCGACGAACTCGGGCCCTACTATGACCAGGCTTCGCGGATGCTGGGTGTCACCCCGAACCCGACGATGACGCCATCGGATGTCGCGATCAAGGAACTGGCCGAGGAGATGGGGGTCGGCGACACCTTCCGGCTCACCCCGGTCGGGGTGTTCTTCGGGCCGCGGGCTGGCGAGACCGTGGACGATCCCTTCTTCGGCGGTGTCGGACCGGCCCGGACCGGCTGCAAGGAGTGCGGTGAGTGCATGACCGGTTGCCGCCACAACGCCAAGAACACCCTGCCCAAGAACTACCTCGGCCTGGCCGAGGATGCCGGCGCTGAGGTCTTCCCGCTGACGATGGTGACCACCATCCGGCCGGGGATCAACGATGAGCCCTGGTCGATCGAGACCAAGCGCACGGGTCGGCCCGGCGGCAAGCGCACCTTCACTGCCGACCAGGTGATCGTCGCCGCCGGTACTTACAGCACCCAGAAGCTGCTGCACCGGATGCGTGACAATGGAGTTCTGCCGGGGCTGTCGAAGCGGTTGGGGTACCTCTCCCGCACCAACTCGGAGTCGCTGGTCGGTGCAGTCGGTGCGACCACCGGAAAGGACTACTCCGAGGGCGTCGCCATCACCTCCAGCTTCTTCCCGGAGCCCCACACCCATATCGAGCCAGTCCGGTACGGCAAGGGTTCCAACGCGATGGGCCTGCTGCAGACCATCCTGACCGACGAGGAGCCCGGTGTGCCGCGCTGGCGGACCTGGCTCCGCGAGATTCGCCGTGATCCGGCTGCCAAGGCCCGACTGCTCAATGTTCGCAACTGGTCCGAGCGCGGCGTCATCGCGCTGGTCATGCAGGACTTGGACAACTCGGTCACCGTCTCCGGTACCCGCGGCCGATTCGGCCGTTGGCGGCTGACCTCCAAACAGGGCGAGGGCGAGCCCAACCCGACCTCGATCCCGCTGGCGAATGAAGCCGTCCGCAAGTTGGCCAGGATCATCGGCGGCCGACCTGCGGGGAACGTCGGCGAGCACATCAATGCACCGATGACTGCCCACTTCGTCGGCGGCGCGGTGATCTCGGATTCCGCCGAGACCGGTGTCATCGATCCCTACCACCGGGTGCACGGGTATCCGCGACTGCACGTGGTCGACGGCGCCGCAGTCTCTGCCAACCTGGGGGTCAACCCGTCGTTGACGATTACCGCCCAGGCGGAGCGGGCGATGGCGATGTGGCCCAACAAGGGTGAGCCAGACCCTCGGCCCGCTCAGCAGGCGGGCTACCAGCGGGTGTCCCCGGTGCCGCCGACGAAGCCGGTCGTGCCAGCCGACGCCCCCGGCGCGCTGCGGTTGCCGGTGGATCTGCCGATGCCGGCGATGCCTCCTCGGGAGCCCTCAGCCGTCTGACGGTCCGCGGGTCCTGGGTAGGGTCGTTGCCATGTCCGACCCAGGAACCCCGGCCGCAGAACGTCCCGTACTCGTCGTCGACTTTGGGGCGCAGTATGCCCAATTGATTGCCCGGCGGGTCCGGGAGGCCCAGGTCTATTCCGAGATCGTGCCGCACACGATGGCTGTGGCAGAGATGCTCGGGAAGAATCCGGCCGCGATCGTGCTCTCCGGCGGTCCTGCCAGCGTCTATGCCGACGGCGCCCCAAGTATCGACCCAGCGGTATTCGACGCCGGGGTGCCGGTGTTCGGAATCTGCTACGGCTTCCAGGCGATGGCCGCCGCCCTCGGCGGCGAGGTGGCTCGCACCGGGTTGCGTGAGTACGGTGCGACGGAGTTGTCTGTCTCGGATCCTGGCGTGCTGTTGGCCGGCTTACCGGTCAGCCAGACAGTCTGGATGTCCCATGGCGACTCGGTGGTGTCGGCGCCACCCGGCTTCACTGTCAACGCTGCCACCGATGGTGCGCCGGTTGCGGCGTTTGAGGACGCTGAGCGACAGTTGGCCGGCGTCCAGTTCCATCCGGAGGTGCTGCACAGCCAGTTCGGACAGCGGGTGATCGAGTCCTTCCTGAGGCGGATCGCGCACCTTCCGGGGAGTTGGACGACCCAAGGGGTGATCGAGGCGCAGGTGGCCGCGATTGCCGATCAGGTTGGTGACCATCGAGTGGTCTGTGGGCTGTCCGGCGGCGTCGACTCGGCGGTTGCGGCCGCGCTGGTGCAGCGCGCGGTGGGGGATCGGTTGACCTGCGTGTTTGTCGACCACGGGTTGTTGCGCTCGGGCGAACCTGAGCAGGTGGAGCGGGACTTCGTCGCCGCGACCGGGGTGAATCTGAAAGTTGTCGACGCCCGGGCCAGGTTCCTGGCGGCTCTCTCAGGGGTGAGTGATCCGGAGACCAAGCGGAAGATCATCGGCAGGGAGTTCATCCGAGTGTTCGAGGATGCCGCGGCCGAGGTCGTCGCCGATGCCGGTGCCCACGGCGAGACGGTGGACTTCCTGGTTCAGGGGACGCTCTATCCGGACGTTGTGGAGTCCGGCGGGGGCAGTGGGACGGCGAACATCAAGAGCCATCACAACGTCGGCGGTTTGCCGGAGGATTTGCAGTTCTCATTGGTCGAGCCGTTGCGGACCCTTTTCAAGGATGAGGTCCGGGCGGTCGGCGGACAGCTGGGTCTACCCGACGAGATCGTCTGGCGGCACCCTTTCCCCGGACCCGGACTGGCGATTCGAATCATCGGCGAGGTCACCGCGGAGCGACTTGCGCTGTTGCGCGCCGCCGATGCGATAGCCCGCGAGGAGCTGACCGAGGCTGGGCTGGACCGGGACGTCTGGCAGTTCCCGGTGGTGCTGTTGGCCGATGTCAGATCGGTGGGAGTGCAGGGCGACGGTCGCAGCTACGGACATCCAGTGGTGCTGCGACCGGTGTCCAGCGAGGACGCGATGACCGCTGACTGGTCGCGGTTGCCCTACGAACTGCTGGCGCGGATCTCCACCCGGATCACGAACGAGGTGCCGGAGGTCAACCGCGTCGTGCTGGATATCACTAGCAAACCGCCCGGCACCATCGAGTGGGAGTAGCGACCGGCGGAGGTTAGCCGAGGTCGAACGCCGCCCTGACCGCTTGGCCGAGGTGATTCATTTCACGGGTGGCGAGCGTCCCCTTCTTCCGCCGAAAGCGCGTCAATGGGACTGTGTGGATGTCTGTCGCGTTCGCGTAGGACGCCGGGTATCTGTCCACTCCGGCCTCCGCGTCCAGCGGTACATGGGTGGACGGTGGTCCAGAGTTGCCAGTGACGACAACGACAGTCACGCTGGAGAGTCGGTGGCACAACACGTTTGCGCTGAGTACCACCGCGGGATGCTCGTTGACCGGTGCGGGGAACCTCACGTCCCAAACCTCGCCGCGGAGCGGCCGCGCGGCCGCCGGTGCTGGCACGCCCGGTCACTCGTCGGCTGGATAGAGGGCGGCCGTGACGTCTGAGATGGGCACCGGTTCGCCCTGGTAGAGGTCGTCATACTCCCGACCCATCGCAACCGCCTGCGCCTTGCGGTGAAGCATGGCCAGGGCCTCCCGGATCGCCTCGGACGGCCCAGCGAGACCCAGCGTATCGATATCTTCAAGCAAGGTTCTTGAGGTCTCCTCCGGCACCCGAGCCTGGAGCAGCTTCGATGACGACATGCGTCATACACTATGTCGTACAGTCGGAGGAGTCAAGATTCGACGAGAAGCATGCCCCGGCGAGCACATCCGGCCAACCACCGCGGCCGGTACAGCACGGAACTGCAACTGTTACACGGTCGACCGGGAGGACGCTGCGGCTCGTGCTTCCGCGGCGCTGGCACGTTCAGCGGCCTTGTCCAGTTCCGTCTTGGAGGCCTCTTCGATGGCGGCCAACTTCTCGGCAGCCTTCGCGTTGGCTTTCGCCTCGGCCTCGTGCTTGCGTGATTGCGCCTTCCACTTCGCGACCTCGTCGACTTCCGGCTGCTGGCCGACGGCAAGCAGTGGCGGCCAGAACATGTCGGCTACCGCCCTGCCCGCAGCGTCCGGGTCGAGGTTACAGGGCTACGACCGACAACGATCGACCTGGAACGGGTCGAGCCGCACGACACAGTCGCCCTCGTGGTGAGCAAGAGCTGGAATCATCCCGACGCCACCGTGACCGTGAGTTGGCGCGGCATGTTTGGGTGGCGGGTTAGTAAGACACGGACCGCGTGACGTGAGGCTAGTTAGGCCGTTCGAGCCTCGTCCAGTAGATATCCACGGCCTTCTTCAACGATGCTGAAGCGCAGGTTCGGCGGCGCATCGTTGGATCTGAGCCAGTTGGCTACGGCGGCGTCCTGCTCCACACGACTGGAGTCGTAGACATGCAACTGGATGAGCAGCAGCACGAGAATCTGCGGTGGCATCGGCGTATCGGAGTGCGGGACGAACACGCTGTCGTCGCGCAATGCCGGGGAGAGTTTCATCGCCACGTCACCTCCACACGAGCAACCGGGACACTTTCACTGTACCGCAATTCGCCTATTCGAATCGTGGCGTTGGGAAGCATCAACACCTCCCCTTGCTGTCGCAGTCGAGGATTCCCGACACCTGCGACCCACGCGGCCCTCGTATCTGGCGGAAGCCGCATCTCCAGAAGTAGTGGATTGCGGCCGACGGCGAACTCTCCGTGCGCTACAGAGCGGAGGACGCTGGTCGCGAACATCCCCTGAATATCTGCGGTTGCTCCCGGATGGAGCCCAGATAAGATTGAATGCCAGTTCCTCACGCCGCGCCATAGGGACGTCTCGGTGGCGAGTCTCCCGCCCTGAACCGCACTGGCGAGCGTGGCAGCTGCGCGACGGGCGCTTGCGTTGGACGGAGACCCGCGCAGAGCGGACTGCACTTGGTCGTAGAACCGGTCCGTCTTCTGCCATTCAATCAATGCTGAGCGCTGATCGGCGGTAAGGGCTTCCGACCAGGCCGCGAAGTCGCGATCCATCTGAGCGAAGATTGGCGGTTCGCCTCGACCAGACACTCCACCAGTGAACCCGCCACCTCCGGACCCACCACCGCCGGGACCGGTAACCACGGCCCTTGGCCCACCGGTCACGTCCGTCGGCACCGGAATGTCGCCGACGCCGACGTTGCGGAACCGCGACAGGTCGTAGGTGTATTCGTTGCCGAACCGTTCGTGGCGGCATTCGACGATGCGTTCGGCGTCGCCCGGATCGACCCTGATGTCGGTCCTGGCGTCGAAGTTGCCTTCAGACTCCTGGTCGTAA
The DNA here is from genome assembly GCA_964547485.1 of uncultured Actinomycetes bacterium. Taxonomy (GTDB): domain Bacteria; phylum Actinomycetota; class Actinomycetes; order S36-B12; family UBA10799; genus JACJWR01. The sequence continues at coordinate 26,092 of CAZJNU010000013.1, read as the reverse complement.
TGGCAATGCGCGTGGTAGTCGTTGTCCTTGCCGGCGGTGGACTGCGAGGCGTAGACAGCACCACGGGTAGCCAGCATGAGCAGAAGTCTCACCCGCCAGGCTCAGGTACCCGGTGCCACCATTCCCAGCCCATCAGCCAATCGCCAGCACACGCTCCAGGGTGACCTGGCGGCCGATCTGGTGCGCCTCGGTGCCGAAGATCCGCGTCAAGTGATTGGCACCGAGCGTCATCGAGACCTCGGGGGGGGGGGCGAGCTTGATTCCCCGCAGGACCCGGATCGGAGCCGACGACTGTCCGGTTGTAGCGCATCGCATACAGTTGCTACATGAGTTCACCGCTGTCAATTCGGTTCGATGACGACGTCTTGGCGCGACTTCGTCGCCGAGCCGACGGACTTCCGGGGGCGACTCCGTCGGGGGTCGCTCAGCAACTCATCGACGAAGGTCTGCGGATGAGCGAGTTTCCCGGGGTTGTCTTCAAGGATGGTCCAAGCGGTCGGCGAGCGGCGATCGTCGCGGGCCCCGATATTTGGGAGGTCATCACTTTCCTTGCGGAGGTCGATGAGCGTGGCGAGTTGGCCGTCGAAGCGGCGGCAGAGGTGTTGGCGTTACCGCAGTCCAGGATTCGAGTGGCGCTGGACTACTACTCGGCCTACGGCGCCGAGATCGACTGTGAAATCCGGGCGGCTGAAGCTGCTTCCGTTGCGGCCGAGGCCGCGTGGCGGTCGAGTCGGGAATTGCTGGCGTGACCCCGCAGCCGAAGGGAGCGGCTCTGATCCTGGACGAAATGTTCTCCGCTGCTCTCGCTGCGGCGCTCAGACACGAGGGACACGACGTGGTTGCGGTCTGCGAAGTCCAGGAGTTGCGCGCGCTATCCGATACTGAACTCTTCGAATGGGCTGCTGCGGCCCATCGGCGAATCGTGACCGAAAACGTGAAGGACTTTCGGCCACTCCTGGCCCAGGCCCAAGGTTCGGACGGTCCGTGCGCCCAACTCCTGCTGACCAGTAGCAGGACCTTTCCACGATCCCGCAGGAATCCCGGGCCTCTGCTCGAGGCCGTGCGCAGCTGGCTGGTCGACTCAGCGGCGTCAGAAAGTCCGACGGAAGACTGGCTCCGTCCCGCTCGCTGATCGGAGCATTGTCTCGGCGCGCCGAGGCTCACCACTACACTGGCGGGATGTCGTTCCTCCTGCACGTGTTGATCGTCCTGCACTTCCTGGGTCTGGCTTCGCTGATTGGCGGATTCCTGGTGCAGGCGAAGACGACGCCACGGGTGATCAACCCGGCGATGCTGCACGGCGCTCTCACCCAGCTGGTGACCGGTGTCCTGATGGTTGGTCTGGCCTACCCGCTGCATGCCCAAAACCCTGACGAGGAGCTGCCGGACAACGCCAAGATCGGCGTGAAGCTGCTGATCCTGCTGGTCATTCTCGGGCTGATCCTGGCCAATCGGAAGAAACCCAGCATCAGCACTGGGGTCTGGGCTGCGATCGGCGGTCTGGCCACCGCGAACGTCATCATCGCCGTCTTCTGGAGTTAGCCCGGCGACTGATGGCTGACCTGCTTGCGGATCTGAACCCCCAGCAATACGAGGCTGTCACTTCGGAAGCACCCGCGCTACTAGTGGTCGCCGGTGCCGGTTCAGGTAAGACCCGGGTGCTGACCCGTCGGATCGGTCATCTGCTCGACGCCAGGCGGGCCGCCCCGGGTGAAATCCTCGCGATCACCTTCACCAACAAGGCCGCTGCCGAGATGCGCGAGCGGGTGTCCGAGTTGGTAGGCCCGCGTGCCCGGGCGATGACCGTCAGCACGTTTCATTCGGCCTGTGTCCGGATCTTGCGGCGAGAGGCCGATCGGCTTGCGCTGCCCTCGAGTTTCTCGATCTACGACACCGCCGACACTCTGCGACTCGTGACGATGGTGATGCGGGATGCCGAGATGGACATCAAGCGCACGACACCGCGGTCGATGGCGGGCCGAATCTCCTCCCTCAAAAATGATCTCGTCGATCACGAGACCTTCCGCTCCCGCGCCGAAAATCCCACCGAACTTGAGTTGGCCGGGGTGTACGCCGACTACCAGCGGCGCCTGCTGCAGGCCGGCGCGGTCGATTTCGACGATCTGATCGGCCACACGGTGGCGTTGTTGCAGGGTTTCGACGATGTCGCCGAGCACTATCACCGCCGGTTCCGGCACGTCCTCGTCGACGAGTACCAGGACACCAACCACGCACAGTATGTGCTGGTCCGGGAACTTGTCGGCAGCGACCGGGACGAGGTCGCACCGGCATCGCTCAGTGTCGTCGGCGACTCCGATCAGTCGATCTACGCCTTCCGTGGCGCCACAGTGCGCAATATCGAGCAGTTCGAGAGTGACTTCCCGGACTCACGGGTGGTCATGTTGGAGCAGAACTACCGGTCCAGCCAGAACATCCTGACGGCAGCGAACGCAATCATCACCCGAAACCCGGAGCGACGGGAGAAGAAGCTCTGGACCGATGCCGGAGCCGGGGCGCCGCTGGTGACCTACGTCGGTGACGACGAGCGGGATGAGGCCGCCTTCGTGGCCGAGGAGATCGACCGGCTAGCCGACACGCAAGGGGTGCAGGCGTCCGACGTGGCGATCTTCTACCGCACCAACGCCCAGTCCCGGGCGCTGGAGGAGGTGCTGGTTCGGGTGGGCCTGCCCTACCGGGTGGTGGGCGGCGTGCGGTTCTACGAGCGTAAGGAGGTCAAGGACGCGCTCGGCTATCTGAAGGTGGTGGCGAACCCGGACGACGATGTGGCGTTGCGTCGCATCCTGAACACTCCGAAGCGGGGAATCGGCGACCGGGCGGAGGCGGTGATCGATGCGTTTGCGCAACGGCACCGGATGAGTTTCCATGCCGCACTGCGGCGAGCCGCCGAGGCGCCCGGGCTGGCGGCCAGGTCGCTGCACGCTATCGAGGGGTTCCTGGAGCTGCTCGATAGCGTCGTAGCGGTGGCGGATTCCGGCGGCGGCCCCGGTGATGTGGTGCAGGAGGTATTGGAGCGAACCGGCCTGCTGGCTGAGCTGCAAGCCTCCGACGACCCGCAGGATGCGACCCGGGCAGAGAATCTGGCCGAACTCGAGGGGGTTGCCGAGGAGTTCAGCCGGGATAACCCAGCGGGAACGCTGGACGACTTCCTGGAACGGGTGGCGCTGGTATCGGACTCCGATGAGATCCCGGCGGCCGACGGCGGGATGGTCACGCTGATGACGTTGCACACGGCCAAGGGGCTTGAGTTTCCGGTGGTGTTTCTGACCGGGATGGAGGATGCGGTGTTCCCGCATGCCCGGTCGTTGGGCGACCCGGCCGAATTGGCCGAGGAGCGGCGGCTGGCCTACGTCGGCATCACTCGCGCGCGCGAGCGGCTCTACCTGACTCGGGCGATGGTCCGTTCCGCCTGGGGCAGCCCGCAGGCGAACCCCGCGAGCAGGTTCCTCGCCGAGTTGCCGGAGGAGCTGCTGGAACATCGTCGAGAGGACGTTCCGATGCTGCAGACCGGCACCGGCTCGGCTGGCAGCGCCGGGGTGATGGGCGCTGACAGTTGGGGACGATCGCAGGGGCGGGAGCGTCGCGAGCGGTCGGGCAGCCAGCCGACGATCTTGTCGCTGAATCCGGGTGACCGGGTGCTGCACGGAAGGTTCGGACTGGGCACGGTGGTGTCCACCAGGGGTGCCGGGGAGAGTGCGGAGGCCAGTGTCGACTTCGGCAGCGAGGGCACGAAGCGGCTGCTGCTGCGGTACGCGCCGGTCGAGAAGCTCTGATTCGTCCTTCCGTGCCGGGTGCCTTACCTACCGGGCGGCGCCTCGCGTATCGTGACGTGACTCACTTCGCCGGTAGCGAAACGCCGATTTCGAGGTGTTTGTGACACATCTCACGTCCAGATAGTCGTCAATGTCCGATTTGCGGCCTACAAGGACAGTCGAAACCACCGCACACTGGTTCGAATGGCAGGCACTATGCAGCCTGCGGCCGGGATTCCTCCCGGGGTCCCGTCGGTGTCAAAGCCGAGGTACGGGTCCATCCCCCTGTCCCCCCGAAATTGAGTGATTCCCTGTGGTCTCCAGCACCGATAGCACCCGCCGGCCTGCCCGGCCGACCCGCCGGAAGGCGGCGCTGCTGATAGCCGCGCCGCTGTTGGCGACCGCGGCGATTGCGGCGACTGTCTCGCTGGCCCAGGCCGGAGCGGCCTCGGCAGGCGTCGGCGACGGTTCGGCCGCGGGGTCCGGCAACGGTTCCGGCCGGGAACCGGTCTCCGTTGCGGGTGCAGGCCCGATCGTGCCGGTTGCAGCCGCAGGTCCGGTCGCGGGCCCCCCCGTCGGCGCCGCGCCGGAGGTGGTCACAGTCGCTGATGTCGAACGTTTCACTGCAGTCGGACGCACCGTTCCGCTGCAGTTGGCGACGCTCGGAGCGGGCACGTCGGCTCAGCTGGCCGGCTCTGCCAGCCGACTGGCAGAGTATCTGGGCAACGCGTCCTGGACCATCCCGGTGGGTCACTACGAACTGACAGCCCGGTTCGACGAGGCTGGTTCCAACTGGGGCGGCGGGCAGCACACCGGCTTGGACTTCGCCGGGGAAGAAGGGGCCTCGGTCGTCGCGGCGCGGGCGGGAACGGTGCTGGAGGCGGGGGTCGCTGGTGCCTACGGCAACACCGTGGTCATCGCGCACGCTGGCGGGCTCTTCACCCGGTACGCCCATCTCGAGCAATTACCAGAGGTCGTCGTGGGTCAGCAGGTGCAGCGCGGCCAGCAGATCGGCCTGCGCGGCAGCACCGGAAACAGCACCGGCTCCCACTTGCATTTTGAGATACTGCGCCGAGCTCAGGTTGGTGACACTTTGGGTCCGAAGAGTCCGATCGACCCGACTGACCCCGAGCGTCAGTTGGTCGCGTTGAACCCTGAGCGGTTCCTACCCCTGCCGGCTGAGACTCGCTGACAACCGCGCTAGATACCTGTGGCCGTGGCCGTGCCGCCTCGGTGACGGCCGGCACCTCGACGGTTGCGGTTGCCGCTGGCCTCGCCCGGTTTGCCCGTGCTGGAGGCGATAGAAGTTGCGCCCGGGGCCAGTGTGGTGCCGTCGACATCGAGATGCGCGAGCGTTGTGCTGATCACGTGGATAACGCGGCCGTCGACCGGTAGCGACATGTGACCGATGCCGCGGATGAACACGTTGCGGGCATTGAGATCTTCGTGGACGATTCTGGCGTTGCGCTTGGGAATGATCATCTGGTCCAGATCTGACCACACCGCGACCATCCGGGTCCGGCAGTGCGGAGCGGGCTCCATCAGTTCCCGCACGATGTCGCTCTGCGGGCGCAACTGTCGGGCGACGTTGTGGGGCACATAGCGTGCCGGCGCCGAACCCTCGTGCGGGGTGCCGAGGGTCACCAGCGTGTCCACCCGGGCGTCGCCGCCGAGTCGCTGGACGTAGTACCGGGCGACGAGCCCGCCCATCGAGTGGCCCACCACATGCACCCGCTCGTAGCCCGTCTCGCGGCAGACCGACTCGATCAGCCTGCTGAGTCGTCGCGCCACCCGGCGGATGTCGTCCGTCAGGGGGGAGTAGTTGAGGGTGATCACCCGGCCGAAACCGCGCCGTCCCAGCGATCGGCGCAGCAGGGTGAAGATCGTGTGGTTGTCCACCACACCGTGCACCAGGATGATCGGCGTGCCGGCCGCTTCCACGTCGCCGATGATCAGGCCGCGCTGGACGGGTGGCAGGTCTTGCAGGTTGTGCCGTTCCTGCGCCTCACGGGCTTTGCCCTCAACAACGCCCAACGGGTACATCGCCACATGGGCGCTCAACCACGCCATCTCGATCGCTGTTCCTCGGAGGCCAGCCGGCGAAAGAACTGCCTTGCTGACTCTCCTACTGCCGACGCCCACCCTGTTGATCCGGTCCGTGATCCGCTGCACCGGGGTGAGCGACGACTCACTCGATCCACCCTGGCTCTCGTCTTCCGGCACGAGAGAAACGTAGCGGATGCAGCGGCGAAAACCCAGCGGCGCCAACGGAAAGTCGCTTGGCCCAGCTCGGCCCCGGGTGTCCGCTGCCGTCAACTGCGCGGTGGCCGACCGGTACGGCGCACGTGCTCGGCCTGCTGGCGATACGCTTGCGCCATGTCCCCCTCACCAATCCGAGTGGTCATCGCCAAGCCAGGTCTGGACGGTCACGATCGGGGCGCGAAAGTAGTCGCCCGGGCGCTGCGCGATGCCGGTATCGAAGTGATCTACACCGGTCTGCACCAGACGCCGGAGATGATCGTGGAGACGGCTATCCAGGAGGACGCCGACGCGATCGGCCTGTCGGTCCTCTCCGGTGCCCACATGACGCTGTTCGCCCGAGTGATAGCTCTGCTCAAGGAGCGCGGTGCTTCCGACATCGTTGTCTTTGGCGGCGGCATCATTCCGGAGGACGATATCGACGATCTGACCGCGCTGGGCGTGGCCAAGGTGTTCACCCCGGGCACCCGCACCCAGGAGATCGTGGAATGGGTCAATGACGAGGTCGGCGCCAGCACCGCTGCCTGACCCGGAACCCGAGCGTCGGCGGGTCTGACCGTTTCGTTACATTGCAAAGGGCCGCCCTCGGCGGCGAACTGGTCACCATAGACGACTGAGGACGGCGATCCGTGGATCTTTACGAGTACCAAGCCAAGGAGATGTTCGCCGCCTACGGCGTGCCCACCCAGAGCGGAATCGTGGCGGTGGATCCGGCCGCGGCCCGCTGCGCGGCCGAGGACATCGGCGGTACCGTGGTGGTCAAGGCCCAGGTGAAGACCGGCGGCCGCGGGAAGGCCGGCGGCGTCAAACTCGCCGCTGACCCGGTCGAGGCGCAGGCGCACGCGGAAGCGATCCTCGGATTGGACATCAAGGGCCACATTGTCCGCAAGGTGTTGATCACGGGAGCCAGTGATATCGCGGAGGAGTACTACGTCTCCTTCCTACTCGACCGGGCCAACCGCAACTTCCTGGCGATGGCCAGTGTGGAGGGCGGGATGGACATCGAGGAGGTCGCGGAGACCAAGCCGGAGGCGCTGGCGAAGGTGACCATCGACCCGATCGATGGGGTCGATCGCGCCAAGGCCGACGAGATCGTGGCGACAGCGAAGTTCCCGACCGAGGTCGCTGACCAGGTTGCCGAGGTGCTGGTGTCGCTGTGGGCCACCTTCGTCGGTGAGGATGCCAGCCTGGTGGAGGTGAACCCGTTGGTGAAGACACCGGCCGGGGACATCGTCGCGCTGGACGGCAAGGTCACCTTGGACGACAACGCCGAATTCCGTCATCCGCTGCATGCGGAACTGACCGATATCCACGCCACTGACGAGTTGGAGGTGATCGCCACCGCCAAGGGCCTCAACTACGTGAAGCTGCAGGGTGAGGTCGGCATCATCGGCAACGGTGCCGGACTTGTGATGTCGACGCTGGACGTGGTGGCCTACGCCGGTGAGGAGTTCGGCGGCATTCGGCCCGCCAACTTCCTCGATATCGGCGGGGGTGCGTCGGCACAGGTGATGGCGGACGGCCTGGAGATCGTGCTCGGCGACCCCGAGGTGAAGGCCGTGTTTGTGAACGTCTTCGGCGGAATCACCTCGTGCGACGCGGTCGCCAACGGAATCGTCGGGGCCCTGCGGATGCTGGCAGAGCGAGATGAGGAGCCGACCAAACCGTTGGTGGTTCGGCTGGATGGCAATAACGCGGCCGAGGGTCGTCAGATCCTCGACGATGCGGCGCATGACCTGATCGAGATTGTGGACACCATGGACGACGCGGCCCGCCGGGTCGCCCAGCTTGCGGCGCAGGGAGCCTGAATCATGGCCATTTTCCTCACTGACCAATCCAGGATCGTGGTGCAGGGCATCACCGGATCCGAAGGTGGCAAGCACACCCGTCGGATGGTCGCCAGCGGCACCAACGTGGTCGCGGGCGTCACCCCCGGCAAGGGAGGCCAAACCGTCGATGCCGACGGCACCGTCATCCCGGTGTTCAACACCGTCGCCGAGGCGGTCGAGGGTACGGGCGCCGACGTTGCCGTGTTGTTCGTCCCGCCCCGGTTCACCAAGGCTGCCGTTGAGGAGACCGTCGACGCGGGTGTTCCGCTGGCTGTCATCATCACGGAGGGTGTGCCCGTTCACGACACTGCCCAGTTCTTCACCTACGCGGAGCGCGCCGGAACCACCCGGCTGATCGGACCGAACTGCCCCGGACTGATCAGCCCTGGTAAGGCCAACGCCGGCATTATCCCAGGGGATATCACCGGCCCGGGCCGGATCGGGCTCGTCTCCAAATCGGGCACCCTGACCTACCAGATGATGTATGAACTGCGGGATCTGGGATTCTCCACGGCGGTGGGTATCGGCGGTGACCCGATCATCGGCACCACCCACATCGATTGCCTGGCGGCGTTCGAGGCCGACCCGGAGACCGAGGCGATTGTGATGATCGGCGAGATCGGCGGCGACGCTGAGGAGCGGGCCGCCGCGTTCATCGCCGACAACGTCAGCAAACCAGTGGTCGGTTACGTGGCGGGCTTCACTGCGCCTGAGGGGAAGACGATGGGTCATGCTGGCGCCATTGTGTCCGGCTCCTCCGGCACCGCCGCGGCCAAGCAGGAGGCATTGGAGGCGGTCGGGGTTCGCGTCGGCCGTACCCCTTCGGCGACCGCTCGACTGATGCGGGACATCGTCGGCTGACACTGAACTCCCTCGAGGTGGTCCGGAGACCTGCCGGCGTGACCCGGCCGGTACCGGTCGGCGCGTCTGCCGTGCCGTCAGACCGGTCACTGCGAGAATGCCCGGATGGCCGCAGCCCGAAACCCCCGTGGACCCGCCGGTCGCCATGATCGACGTCCGGGTGCCCCGCGCCGGTCGTCCAGGGGAGCCACCGGAACCCGTGATCAGAGCGCACATGTGCAGTCGGCGCAGTCGGCGATCAGGCGGCGGCATGACTCCGAGCGAAGTGTGCCGGCGGCCGTCAACGGCGCCATCTCTGCGCTGCTCGGGTCGGCCATCGGGATCGCCGTGCTGGGTTCGGTGGCACTTGTCAGTTGGGTGCTGGCCGCCGGGCGCAGCAGCGTCGGCGCGATGCTCGACTTCGTCGGGTATACCTGGCTGGCCGGCCACCTTGCCCCGGTACAGACCGAATTCGGTCTGGTCTGGGCGCCACCGCTCGTCCTCACTGCCGCGTGCTTCGGGTTGGCGGCCCGAGTTGCCAGACTGTCCGTTCGCCGAAGTGGTCTGGGCGATGGTGCAGATCTGATTCGGATGGTCGCCGCTGCGGGCCTTGTCTATGGCGTGATCGGATTACTGGTGGCGGCGGTGACGGCCACCACCGCGGCCGCTGTACCCGAATGGGCCGCCTTCGCGGGTTGTGCGGTGGTGGGAGCGGCCGGGGTCTGGTTAGGAGCGGCCGGCGCCGGCGGAATGCTGCGGAGCTGGACCTCGCGGATACCGACCTACCTGCGATCCGATCTGCGGGCAGGCGTCCGAGCGATGTCGTTGCTGCTGATCGCCGGCGGGGTGCTGGTGATTGCGTCGCTGGTGCTGCACGGAGGTGCAGCTGCCGCCGCGCTCGCGTCATTGCGCGCCGGAATCACCGGCACCATCGTCGTGCTGCTGTTAGCGGTCATCTACCTGCCGACTGTCGCGATCTGGGCCGTTGGCTATTCCGCCGCAGTTCCAGTCTCGCTGGGGACGGATGCGGCGGTGGCTCCCTGGGGCGACACCGGTGCTGCGGCTTTGCCGGCATTGCCGCTGTTTGCGGCCGTCCCGACCGCCGCCAGCTGGCTGTTGGTGCTCGTGCTGCTGCCGGTGGCCGCCGGGGCGTACGCGGCGATCGTGCGGGACGGGCCCCGGCCAGCGTCGGCCTGGCGCCGTCTCGCTGGGCTAGCGCGACTGGCTGGCGGTTGCGCGCTGATGGCGTTGCTGGCGGGGCTGCTGGCCCAGATCAGCCTGGCAGGACGACTGTCGCAGATGGGACCCAATCCGCTGCTGCTGTCCGGTGCGATCGGGCTACTGGTGTTCGTCGGTGCCTACCTGGGAGATATCGGCGCGCGGGTTCGGTCGCGCCGACAGGTGGCAGCAGCTAGCGCGACCACGCCCGACCGCGGTCTGGTCGGCGTCGACTCCTAGGATCGATCTCGTGCCCGCATCAGATACCCGACCTGCAGTGGTCGTGCTCATCTCCGGGGCGGGCTCCACGATGGCCGCGTTGCTTCGCGCCGGGGAGGATCCCAGCTTTCCTATCCGGGTGGCGGCGGTCGGAGCCGATCGGGACGGTGTCGCAGGCCTTGACATCGCAAAGGCGCACGGCGTCCCCACCTTCGCCACTCGATTCCGCGACTACCCCGACCGCTATGCCTGGAGCGTCGCGCTCGCAGCGCAGGTCGCCCACTACCGGCCGGCGGTCGTGCTGTCCGCGGGGCTGATGCGCATCCTCGATCCGATCTTCCTGACGATGTGCGGCGCGATCGTGGTCAACTCCCACCCATCGCTGCTTCCCAGTTTCCCGGGCGGGCACGCAGTTCGGGATGCCCTCGCCTACGGCGTCCGGCTGACAGGTGCCACCATCCACCTGCTCGATGCCGGTGTGGACACTGGGCCGATCGTGGCGCAGACGGCGGTGCCGGTCCGCGACGACGATGACGAGGTCTCGCTACACGAGCGGATCAAGGAAGTGGAGCGGGAGATGCTGGTGCGGGTCATCCCGGAATTGGCGACCATGACAGTCACGACAGACGGTAGGAAGGTTCGGTTGGGATGAGTACCACAGCGCACCAGGGCACCTCGAGTCCAGCAGGTCCGGGCGGTTCCCGGCAGGTTCGGCGGGCGCTTGTCAGCGTCTTTGACAAGAGCGGTTTGGCCCAGCTCGCTGGCGGACTGCGTGATGCCGGGGTGGAGATCGTGTCGACCGGCTCGACCGCGCGGACCATCACCGACTTGGGTATCCCGGTTACCCCGGTCGCCGAGGTCACCGGGTTCCCGGAGTGCCTGGACGGCAGGGTGAAGACCCTGCACCCCGGAATCCACGCGGGAATCCTCGCCGACTCCCGGCGGGAAGACCACACCACCGCGCTGGCTGACTTGGACATCGCCCCGTTCGATCTGGTGGTGGTCAACCTGTATCCATTCACCGATACCGTCGCCAGCGGTGCCACCGAGGACGAATGTGTCGAGCAGATAGACATCGGCGGGCCGGCGATGTTGCGGGCGGCGGCCAAGAATCACCCCAGCGTCGCGGTGGTGGTGTCGCCGGATCGGTACGAGCAAACCGTCCGGGCCGTTCGTGAGGGTGGCTTCACCCTGCAACAACGCAAGGAGCTGGCCGTGGATGCCTTCCGGCATACGGCTGCCTATGACGTCGCTGTGGCCACCTGGCTGGACGAGGTGACGGCGCCGAAGGGTGAGGGCGCCACCTTGCCGGCCTGGGTGGCCGGTGTGTGGGAGCGGGCGGAGGTGCTGCGGTACGGCGAAAACCCACATCAACAGGCCGCCATGTATGTCTCGGCCCATACCGACGGTGGTATCGCCGGTGCGGACCAACTGCACGGGAAGCCGATGTCCTACAACAACTTCGTCGATGCCGATGCTGCCTATCGGACGGCGTATGACTTCCAACTCCCGGCAGTGGCGATCATCAAGCACGCCAACCCGTGCGGAATCGCGGTCGGTGCCGATATCGCCCAGGCCCATCGCCGGGCCAACGAGACCGACCCCGTCTCGGCCTTCGGCGGTGTCATCGCCAGCAACCGGCCCGTCAGCGTCGCAATGGCCGAGCAGGTCGCGGAAATTTTCACCGAGGTGATCGTGGCGCCGGGCTACGAGCAGGGTGCCAAGGAGATCCTGGCCGCGAAACCCAGCATTCGGATTCTGGTGGCTGCCGCGCCGGCCGCGCAGGGGGTGGAGGCGCGGCGGATTTCCGGCGGGCTGCTGGTGCAGACCACCGACCGAGTCGATGCCCCCGGCGACGACCCCGAGAGTTGGACGCTGGCCTGCGGTGAACCTGCCGATCCGGCAACGTTGTCGGATCTGGAATTCGCCTGGCGCGCCTGTCGGGCGGTGAAAAGCAACGCCATCCTGCTCGCGCACGACGGGGCGGCGGTGGGGATCGGGATGGGCCAGGTGAACCGGGTGGATTCGGCCCGGCTGGCGGTTGCCAGGGCGGGCGAGGAACGTGCTCGGGACGCGGTCGGAGCCTCAGATGCGTTCTTCCCGTTCCCGGACGGGCTGGAGGTACTCACCGACGCAGGGGTCCGCGCGGTGGTGTCGCCCGGCGGGTCGGTGCGCGATCAGGAAGTGATTGCCGCGGCCCGGGCTTTCGGCGCAACCCTGTACTTCACAGGTACCCGGCATTTCTTCCACTAGCCAGCCGCTGGACGGGGCTGGCGCCAACAGTTTGAGTCACCCGCCGACGCACCGGCAGGTGCAGGTTGTCCGCGACGGTTCGCTGGCCGTGTTGGTGGGCGTGTTGGCGGTGATCCAGGCGCGGATCAACGGCGAGTTGGCAGTACGGGTCAGCAGTGGGTTTGAGGCCGCCGCAGTATCTTTCGGCGCCGGCTTCGTGATGCTGGCGGTGGTGGTGCTGGTCAACCCTGGCAGCCGCACCGGACTGCGCAGGTTGCAGCGGCGGGTGCTCGGAAGGGTCCCGCCCCGGCTGCCCTGGTGGGCGATGCTGGGTGGTGTCGGCGGTGCGATGTTCGTCGCCGCCCAGGGGCTGGTCGTGCCGACCCTGGGCGTTGCGCTGTTCACAGTTGCGGTCGTGGCGGGCCAGACCGGGAACTCGCTGGTCGCCGACCGGCTGGGGGTGGGCCCCGGCGGTCGCCGCCCGGTGACAGGTCCGCGGGTGGTGGCGGCAGTGTTGTGTGTGGCGGGCGTGGCGCTGGCGGTGCAGGGCGGAATCACCGATGGGTCATTCGCACCTGCGCTGGTGCTCTTCGCCATGGCCGCTGGGGCGCTGGTGGCCTTCCAGCAGGGGCTGAACGGCCGGGTGGCGGTCGCGGCAGGCAACCCGCTGGTGGCGGCGATGGTCAATTTCACGGTGGGTTTGGCGGTGCTCAGCGTCATTGCCACGGTGGTCGAGCTGTTCGACGGAAAACCGTTCGTTCCGCCGCCGGCGATCTGGTCGGACCCCGTGCTCTGGCTGGGCGGACCGATCGGGGTGGTCTTTGTGACGGTCGCGGCCTTCGCAGTCCGGGGCCTGGGGGTGCTGCTGTTCTCGTTGCTGACGATCGTCGGGCAGCTGCTGGGCGGGCTCGGCGTGGACCTGGTCGCGCCCGCCAACGCCGGGCAGTCGATCAGTTGGCAGATCTTCGCCGCGGTCGGGCTCTCGATTCTCGCGACCGCGTTGGCGTTCCTCGGTAGCGGC
>CAZJNU010000013.1:0-12604 GCA_964547485.1 uncultured Actinomycetes bacterium | reverse complement strand
CGTGACAGCGATCCGCCTGGACGGCAAGGCGACCGCGGCTGCGGTCAAGTCGGAGTTGAGTGTGAGGGTGGCGGCGTTGATTGCGGCCGGTCATCGCCCCGGGTTGGGGACGGTGCTGGTCGGTGATGACCCGGGCAGCCGGGCCTATGTGGCAGGTAAGCACCGCGACTGCGCCGAGGTGGGGATAGCCAGTATCCGCGTCGACTTGCCCTCGACAGCCAGCCAACAGGAAGTGCTCGACGTCGTGGCTGAGTTGAACGCCGACCCCGACTGCACCGGCTACATCGTGCAGTTGCCGCTGCCGGCCGGACTGGACGCCAATGCGGTTCTGGAGCAGATGGATCCCAGCTGCGACGCCGACGGACTGCATCCGGTGAACCTGGGACGACTTGTGCTCGGAAGTCCGGCGCCGTTGCCGTGCACGCCGCGCGGGATCGTAGAACTGCTGCGGAGGTACGAAGTTCCGATCGCAGGGTCGGAGGTGGTGGTGATCGGCCGTGGCGTAACAGTCGGGCGTCCGCTCGGGCTGTTGCTGACCCGTCGCAGCGAGAACGCGACCGTGACGCTCTGCCATACCGGCACCCGGGATATCGCCGGCCATACCCGTGCTGCCGACATCGTGGTGGCGGCAGCGGGAGTCCCCGGGCTGATCTCCGCCGACATGGTCAAGCCTGGTGCCGCGGTGCTCGATGTCGGGATCACCCGAACGGAGAACGGTCTCGTCGGCGACGTGGCACCGGAGGTCGGCGAAGTGGCGGCGTACCTGGCACCGATGCCGGGTGGTGTCGGCCCGATGACTCGCGCGATGTTGCTGGCCAACGTGGTGGAGGCGGCCGAGCAGATCCTCGCCGAGGAACCCTTCGGGTGATGGCGGCGGTGCGGCGGCAGTGGCCGTTGCTGTCGGTGTTGGCCGGGATCGTATTGGCGATGGTGTTCGTCGCTCTCGACCGGTTCCGAGTCGGGTCGGTGCTGTTGGCGATCTCGGTGCTGGCGGCCTTCTTCCTGCGGCTCGCCCTGTCGGACTCCCGCGCGGGACTGCTGGCCGTGCGACGCCGCTCGATCGATCTGGTGGTGCTGGGTGTGCTCGGCGCAGGGTTGGCAGTGCTGTCGGTGTGGGTGCCGCCACCGCAGTGAAGAAGCCCGCAGGCGGTTGGGGGGCGCCGGTGCTGTCGGGGGTCAGCGATAGGCTCTTACGCGGACAAGAAATTCATGGCTGTGCGGCGACGCCCAACTTCGCCTGTGCGGCCCGACGCGCAGCAGAGGGGTTCGTCAATGACGCAGTCAGGCAAGGTCACCGTCGTCGGAGCCGGTTTCTACGGTTCCACCACCGCGATGAGGTTGGCGGAGTACAACATCTTCGCAGAGGTGGTGCTCACCGACATTGTGGCGGGCAAGGCCGAGGGCCTCGCACTGGACATGAACCAGTCCCGCCCAGTTGAGGGGTTCGAAACCCAGGTTGTCGGCGCCACCACGGGAATTGACGGCTCGGGTTACGAGGCGATCACGGACTCGGACATCGTGGTGATCACCGCGGGCCTACCGCGCAAGCCCGGCATGAGCCGGATGGACCTGATCGAGACCAACGCCAAGATCGTCCGCGGTGTCGCCGAGAACGTCGCCCGGGTCGCACCCGGAGCAGTTGTGATCGTGGTGTCCAACCCGCTGGACGAGATGACGGCGCTCACCCAACTCGCCACCGGCTTCCCACATCACCGAGTACTGGGTCAGGCGGGGATGCTGGACACCGCCCGGTTCACCAACTTCGTGGCCGAGAAACTGGGCGTCCCGATCGCCAGTGTCACCACCCTGACGCTCGGCTCGCACGGAGACACGATGGTGCCAGTGCCCTCGCACTGCACCGTCGATGGCAGGCCGTTGACGGAGCTGCTGACCGCGGACGAGATCGAGGAACTGGTGGTGCGCACCCGCAACGGTGGCGCCGAGGTGGTCGCGCTACTCAAGACCGGTTCGGCCTACTACGCACCGTCGGCCTCCGCGGCCCGGATGGCGAAGGCCGTCGCAGAGAACAGCGGTGCAGTGATGCCGGTCTGCGCCTGGGTTGACGGCGAGTACGGAATCGCTGGCGTGTACCTCGGCGTCGAGGCGGAGATCGGTCGCGAAGGCGTCCGCCGGGTCGTCACCACCGACCTGACCGAATCCGAACTGGCCGGCCTGGTCGAGGCCAGCGAGGCTGTCCGCGCGAAGCAGGCAGACGTTCAGGACCTTTAGAGTCCATTCCTTCAGGTGCCGTCCCCCGGTAGCGGGGATGGACCGTTGACTGCTCTGGGAAGGGTATGCCATGGCGAAGATCAAGGTCGTCAATCCGGTCGTCGAACTGGACGGCGACGAGATGACGAGGATCATCTGGGATTTCATCAAGACTCAACTGATCCTGCCGTACCTCGATATCGAGCTGAGGTACTTCGACCTCGGAATCGAGTCCCGGGACGCGACAGACGATCAGATCACCGTCGACTCGGCCAACGCCATCAAGGAGTTCGGGGTCGGGGTCAAGTGCGCCACCATCACCCCGGACGAGGCCCGGGTCGAGGAGTTCGGCCTGAAGAAGATGTGGCGGTCGCCAAACGGCACGATCCGCAACATCCTCGGTGGGGTCATCTTCCGCGAGCCGATCATCATCAGCAATGTGCCTCGACTGGTGCCGGGCTGGACGAAGCCGATCGTCGTCGGCCGGCACGCGTTCGGGGACCAGTACAAGGCGACCGACTTCAAGGTGCCGGGACCCGGCACGCTGACGATGACCTACACACCTGCCGACGGTTCGGCGCCGATGGAATTCGACGTCTACGACTTCCCAGGCGGCGGCGTGGCGATGGGGATGTACAACCTGGACGACTCAATCCGGGACTTCGCCCGCGCGTCCATGCGGTACGGCCTGAACCGCGGCTACCCGGTCTACCTGTCGACCAAGAACACCATTCTGAAGGCCTACGACGGGCAGTTCAAGGACCTGTTCGCGGAGGTCTATCAGAATGAGTTCGCCGCCGAATTCGCCGCTGCCGGTATCACCTATGAGCATCGGTTGATCGACGACATGGTTGCCGCCGCCATGAAGTGGGAAGGCGGATATGTCTGGGCCTGCAAGAATTACGACGGTGATGTGCAGTCGGACACGATCGCGCAGGGGTTCGGATCGCTCGGTCTGATGACCAGTGTGCTGATGACTCCGGACGGTCGGACGGTCGAGGCGGAGGCGGCGCACGGTACCGTCACCCGCCACTATCGCCAGCACCAGCAGGGTAATGCCACCTCGACCAACCCGATTGCGTCGATCTTCGCGTGGACCCGCGGGTTGGCGCACCGGGGTCGACTGGATGGCACGCCAGCTGTCACGGCCTTCGCAGAGGACCTCGAGCGCGTCTGCATCGCCACGGTGGAGGAGGGCAAGATGACCAAGGACCTGGCCCTGTTGATCGGCCCAGACCAGCCCTACCTCAGCACCGAGGAGTTCCTGGCCGCGATCGACCAGAACTTGCAGCGTGCCATGAATGCCGTCCTCTGACCGTGAGCGAGCGGCCCCGGGTGCTGAGCGGAATCCAACCGACCGCAAGTAGTTTCCACCTCGGCAACTACTTGGGGGCGCTGCGGAACTGGGTGGCGCTGCAGGATTCGTTCGACGCCTACTACTGCGTGGTCGACCTGCATGCCATCACAGTGGAACAGGATCCCGCCGTGCTGCGGGAGAACACCCGTGTGTCGTATGCGCAGCTGATCGCCGCCGGTGTGGATCCTGAGCGGGCCGCGGTGTTCGTCCAGAGCCACGTCCCGGAGCACGCGCAGCTCGGTTGGGTGATGTCCTGCCTGACCGGTTTCGGGGAGGCCA
The DNA here is from genome assembly GCA_964547485.1 of uncultured Actinomycetes bacterium. Taxonomy (GTDB): domain Bacteria; phylum Actinomycetota; class Actinomycetes; order S36-B12; family UBA10799; genus JACJWR01. The sequence goes on along the minus strand of CAZJNU010000013.1, from coordinate 8,760 downwards.
GCAGGATGACGCAGTTCAAGGACAAGACCGTCAAACAGGCGGTTGGGCAGGCCAGCGTCGGACTTTTCACGTACCCGATCCTGCAGGCCGCGGACATCCTGTTGTACCAGGCGTCGGCGGTTCCGGTGGGAGAGGATCAACGGCAGCACCTGGAACTGACGCGCGACTTGGCGGTGCGATTCAACAAGCGGTATCGACCGACGTTCGTTGTGCCCAAACCGCACATCGTCAAGGAGTCGGCGAAGGTCCTCGATCTGGCAGATCCGGCAGCCAAGATGAGCAAATCGAGCCCGGCGGGTTGCGTCTTCCTGCTAGACCCGCCGAAGACGATCAGCAAGCGAATCAAATCTGCGGTGACCGACAATGAGGCGACGATCAGATTCGACCCGGAGCACCAGCCCGGAGTCGCCAATCTGCTTGGCATCCTGGCGGCGCTGACTGACACCACGCCGGCGGCCCTGGTCGAGGGCTATCAGGGGGTGCTCTACGGCACCCTCAAAGGTGACGTCGCGGACGCTGTCGTCGGATTCGCCGAGCCGTTTGCGACCCGGACCCGCGACCTTTTGGCCGACCCTGCCGAGCTGGACCGGATGATGGCAGCCGGTGCCAGTCGGGCGAGGGCGGTGGCGGCCCCCACCTTGCGCGCCACCTACGACGCCTTGGGCCTGGTACCCGCTTCGATCTGACAATCCGCCTTACCCGCGGCGAGCCAGATCTGACTGGCGCGCGTCGTCTGATCCGGGAGATCCCACTCTGGGTTGCGTCGCCGCCAGGCGTCGGGCTGCGCCGGCGCGGCGGCGGGCCCGGATCCGCAGCGCGATGATCGCGACCACCAGCAGCACGAGCAGCCAACCGACGATCGTGAGGAAGCTCGAACCCTGCTGGGTCTGCGACAGGGCCGCCGAACTGGCCCGCTGCAGTTCATCTTCGGTGCCGGCAGCGGCCTGGGCGCCAGCGGCTGGTACCGCGATGATGCCGTCCGCGCCCTGCTCCGGTAGCTCGGGCAGTTGGCCCGTCGGCTCAACCTTGTCGTAGTTCGCGAAGCCCCAGTCCAGCAGCTTCTTGCTTGTCTCCTCGGTGCTGCCACCAATCTTGAACAGGGCAGCTACCAAGGTGTGGCCGTCACGTTCCCCGGCAACGACGAAAGTGCGCCCCGCCTGCGTGGTGTAGCCCGTCTTGCCGCCGATGATCCCGGGGTAGTCATGTAGGGCCAACTTGTCCTGGGTGACGATCTCGAACGTCTCCCGAGGTTTCCCGAGTGCGGCATTCGGCCCCGGGAAGGGGTATTTCTCGGTGCTGACCAAGGTGCGGAAGTTGGGATCGGTCAAACCCACTCTGAACACCTGCGCGATGTCGTGCACGGAGGTCAACTGGTCGGCCTGATCCAGCCCGCTCGGGTTCACCGCATTGGTGTCCTCCGCGCCGATCCGCAGCGCCTCCTCGTTCAGCAGCGAGACGGTCTTGTCCCAGCCCCCATAAGCGTGCGCCAGGCCGCTGGCTGCATCATTGCCACTGGGCAACGCGAGCCCGTGGAACAGGTCCGACACGGTGTAGGTCGAGCCGGCCACCAGTCCCACCCGCGAGCCCTCGGCCAGCGTGTCCTGCTCGGTGGCGACATACGGAGAATCGCCCTTCAAACGCGGGATAAGCGCCATCATTGTCAGCGTCTTCAACGTGCTGGCCGGGCGCATCCTGTTGTGCAACGAGCGTTCGACCAGGATGTCGCCGGTGGTGGCATCTGCGAGAACGAACGCGTCGGTCTTCAGATCGGGCAGCGGAGTGGCGCCCTGCTGCGCGTTGAGGATCACCGGGCCCGGCGCGGGTGCCGTGTAGGGGGAGGGCGCCGGGTCAGGGACGTCGGGCGCGGCGGCTGCGCCGGTTGCGGACGCCGCCAGCAGAGCGCCGACGACGAACAGGGGGGCGAAGGTCCGGCTGAGCAGGATACCGGGCCGAGCGGCCGCGCGGGGAGTCATTCAAGTATCTTACGGCGCTGTCGAGTTGGCATAAAAGAGCGACCCGCCGACCAGAGTGGGGGAACTCTGATGTCACTCGTCGGCAAGGGCCATCGACTTCAGCGGGCGTAGATGAGTGCCCGCTTCACTTCCTGGATCGCCTTGGTGACCTCGATACCGCGCGGGCAGGCGTCGGTGCAGTTGAAGGTGGTGCGGCAGCGCCACACCCCCTCCTGGGAATTCAGGATCTCCAGCCGTTCGGTGGCCGCGTCATCGCGGCTGTCGAAGATGAACCGATGCGCGCCCACGATGGCTGCCGGCCCGAAGTACTGTCCGTCATTCCAGAACACCGGGCAGGAGGTCGTGCAACAGGCACAGAGGATGCACTTGGTGGTGTCGTCGAAGACCTCGCGGTCGGCGACCGACTGCAGCCGCTCCCGGGTCGGTTCGTGGCCGGCCGGGACGAGGAACGGCAGCACCTCTCGGTAGGCGGCGAAGAACGGTTCCATGTCCACCACCATGTCCTTCAGCAGTGGCAGCCCCCGGATCGCCTCCACCTTCACCGGCTTCTTGGTGTTGAGGTCTTTCACGAGGGTCTTGCAGGCAAGCCGGTTCCGGCCGTTGATCAGCATTGCGTCGGAGCCGCAGATCCCGTGTGCGCACGACCGTCGGAAGGTCAGCGAACCGTCCTGCTCGTCCTTGATCCGCTGCAGCACCGTCAAGATCCGGTCGGTGGGCAGACAGTCCAGGGTGTATTCCTCCCAGTGCGGGGAGGTGTCCTGTTCCGGGTTGTATCGGCGAATCCGGAAGGTGACGTCCACGGTCGTGGTGACCGGTGCCGCCGGCACGGGGGAGGGGGCTGTGGTCTCGGCCTGGTCTGTTGCCATCAGTACTTGCGCTCCATCGGCTGGTAGCGGGTGACGATCACCGGTTTGTAGTCGAGGACCACGACGTCCTCGCCGTCGGTCTGGGTATTGCGATAGGCCATGGTGTGGCGCATGAAATTGACGTCGTCGCGGGTCTGGTAGTCCTCCCGGGCATGACCACCGCGTGATTCCTTGCGGGCCAACGCACTGACGACCAGCACCTCCGCCAGATCGAGCAGGAACCCGAGCTCGATCGCCTCTAGCAGGTCGGTGTTGAACCGCTGGCCCTTGTCCTGGATCGCCACGTTGCGATACCGGCGACGCAGTTCCTGGACATCGGTGAGGGCCTGCTTGAGGGTGCCCTCGGTGCGGTACACCTGTGCGTTCATGTCCATCGTGCGTTGCATCTCGGTGCGCAGCACGGCTACCCGTTCGCCACCGTCGCCGTCCCGCAGGCTGGTCACCAACTGCTCGACCATCGCCGCCGGATCTTCCGGTAGCGGTGCAAGTTCAGCCTCCACCGCGAAGGCGCTGGCCGCGAGGCCGGCCCGTCGGCCGAAGACGTTTATATCCAGCAGCGAGTTGGTGCCTAGTCGGTTGGCACCGTGCACCGAGACGCAGGCCACTTCGCCTGCCGCGAACAGTCCCGGCACGACATCTTCGTTGTTGCGCAGCACGCGGGTTTCGATGTCGGTCGGGATCCCGCCCATCGCGTAGTGCGCGGTCGGGAACACCGGCACCAGTTCAGTCACCGGGTCGACGCCCAGGTAGGTGCGGGCGAACTCGGTGATATCGGGCAGTTTCGTCTCGATGACCTCCTTCGGCAGATGGGTCAGGTCGAGGTAGACGTAGTCCGAGTTGGGTCCGGCTCCGCGTCCTTCCCGGACCTCCTGCACCATCGCCCGGGACACCAGGTCGCGTGGCGCCAGGTCCTTGATGGTGGGTGCGTACCGCTCCATGAACCGTTCCAGGTCCTTGTTGCGCAGGATGCCACCCTCGCCGCGGGCGCCCTCGGTCAGCAGCACCCCCAGCCCGGCCAAACCGGTCGGGTGGAACTGGTAGAACTCCATATCCTCAAGCGGCAGGCCGCGCCGGTAGACGATGCCCATCCCGTCGCCGGTCAGGGTGTGGGCGTTGGAGGTGGTCTTGTAGACCTTGCCGAACCCGCCGGTGGCGAACACGATGGACTTCGCCCGAAAGACGTGGATCTCGCCGGTGGCCAACTCATACGCCACCACGCCGGCCGCCCGGGGGGCTCCGTCGGAATCGTCCAGTAGCACGTCAAGCACGTAGAACTCGTTGTAGAACTCGATCCCCTGTTTGATGCAGTTCTGGTAGAGCGTCTGCAGGATCATGTGGCCGGTCCGGTCGGCTGCGTAGCAGGCCCGCCGGACTGCCGCTTCGCCATGATTGCGGGTATGCCCGCCGAACCGGCGCTGGTCGATCCGACCCTCGGGGGTGCGGTTGAACGGCAGCCCCATCTTCTCCAGGTCGAGGACGGCGTCGATGGCCTCCTTGCACATGATCTCGGCGGCGTCCTGGTCGACCAGGTAGTCGCCGCCCTTGATCGTGTCGAAGGTGTGCCACTCCCAGTTGTCCTCCTCGACGTTGGCCAGCGCGGCGCACATCCCGCCTTGCGCTGCGCCGGTGTGGGACCGGGTCGGGTACAACTTGGTCAGCACCGCCGTCCGTACCCGGGTGCCGGCCTCCAGTGCGGCCCGCATCCCGGCGCCGCCGGCGCCGACGATGACAACGTCGTAGGTGTGAGTCTGCATCAGGCGCCCGCTATCCGAGGTTGGGGTCGAAGGTGAAGATCACGAGCGTGCCGAGCACGATCGTGAAGGCTGAGGCCGTGTAGAGAATTGTGCGCAGCCAAAATCGGGTGCGCGGCTTCTCGGCGTAGTCGTTGATGATGACCCGGAGGCCGTTCGTGCCGTGCAACATCGCCAACCACAGTTGCAGCAGATCCCAGATCTGCCAGAACGGTGAGGACCACCGACCGGCGACGAAGCCGAAGTTGATCCGCTGTACGCCGCCGTCGAGGATGTTCATGATCAACAGGTGTCCGAGCACGAGGAAGACCAGCACGATCCCGGAGATCCGCATGAACAGCCACGAATAGAGTTCGAAGTTGGATCGGCCGGCGCGCTTCGTTCGGGGTCGGGCCAACGCTGGCGCGATCGGCTGCGGCGGCATCGGGAACTTGGCGGGCTGGTCCTCGGCGTCGATGCCCGGACCGGGAAGGGTCGATTCGCTCATGAGGTGCTCCCGAACAGAGCCTCGACGGTGTGCTTGAGCATGAAGAACGCACCCGGCAGCATGATCAGCAACCAGACCACCACGATCCCCCAGAGCATCTGCCGCTGGTAGCGCGGACCCTTGCTCCAGAAGTCGACCAGGATGATACGTAGGCCGTTCAGCGCATGGAACAGCACCGCCGCGACCAGACCCACCTCGAGCAGGTTCACAATCGGGGTCTTGTAGGTAGCGATCACCAGGTCGTAACTGTTGGGGGACACCCGCACCAGGGCGGTGTCCAGCACGTGCACCAACAGGAAGAAGAATACGGCCACGCCGGTGATCCGTTGCAGGACCCAGGACCACATACCTTCCCCGCCGCGGTACAGGGACCCGGTCTTCGTCGGGCCCGCGGTTGTCGATGCCACGAGAAATGCCTCCACGTTCGCAGTCGGCACCGGCAGCCACAGGTGGGAACCGGTGTAATCGGATCGTAGCGTGGCAAGCCAGTCCGCGCCGTCGGTGGCTAGGCTTGCGTCTATGACTGGTGTAACGGAATCCGGAATGCCCTTCGAATCGGTCTACACGTCGCAGTCCCTGGACGGCTGGGACCCCGCAACTGAACTCGGGGAGCCGGGTGGTTTCCCCTACACCCGGGGCGTCTATCCGACGATGTACACCGGTCGGCCGTGGACGATGCGCCAGTATGCGGGCTTCGGTACCGCGGAGGAGTCCAACGAGCGCTATCGGCAGTTGTTGGCTGCCGGTCAGACCGGGCTCTCGGTCGCCTTCGACCTACCCACCCAGATGGGGTACGACTCCGACGACCCGCTGGCGAGCGGCGAGGTAGGCAAGGTCGGCGTTGCCATCGACTCGCTGGACGACATGGCCGTCCTGTTCAACAACATTCCGTTGGACAAGGTCTCGACCTCGATGACCATCAACGCGCCGGCCTCGACCCTGCTGCTGCTCTACCAATTGGTGGCCGCCCAACAAGGGGTGCCGGGCGCGGCGCTGACCGGCACCATTCAGAACGATGTGCTGAAGGAATACATCGCCCGCGGCACCTACATCTACCCGCCGGCGGCCTCGCTGCGGCTGATCACCGACATCTTCGCCTACTGTCGGGCCGAACTGCCGAAGTGGAACACCATTTCGATCTCCGGCTACCACATGGCCGAGGCGGGCGCCACGCCTGCGCAGGAGGTCGCTTTCACGCTGGCAAATGGCATCGAGTACGTCCGCGCCGCCATCGCGGCCGGGATGGACGTGGACGAGTTCGCCCCCCGGTTGGCCTTCTTCTTCGTGGCGCGCACGACTCTGCTGGAGGAGGTCGCGAAGTTCCGGGCCGCCCGACGGATGTGGGCGGCCATCATGCGCGACGAGTTCGGGGCAAAGAACCCGAAGTCCTTGATGCTGCGATTCCACACCCAGACGGCCGGAGTGCAATTGACGGCGCAGCAGCCCGAGGTGAATATGGTGCGGGTGGCCGTGCAGGGACTCGCGGCGGTTCTGGGCGGCACCCAGTCGCTTCATACCAATTCGTTTGATGAGGCGATTGCGCTACCGACCCAGAAAGCCGCCCGGTTGGCGCTGCGCACCCAGCAGGTGTTGGCCTACGAGACAGACGTGACCAAGACGGTCGATCCCTTCGCCGGGTCCTACGTGGTCGAATCGCTGACGGATGACCTGGAGACTGCCGCGGCCGATCTGATGCGCCAGGTCGCCGACCGCGGGGGTGCGGTCGCGGCGATCGAGCAGGGCTTCCAGAAGTCCGAGATTGAGCGGAGCGCCTACCGGATCGCCAACGAGATCGATGACGGCGAGCGGATCGTGGTCGGCGTCAATAAGTTCACGGTGGCCGCGGAGGAACATTACGACCCGCTGCGGGTCGACCCGGCGATTGAGGCGGAGCAGGATGCGCGGTTGAAGGTTCTCCGTGCCGAGCGCGACAACAGCGAGGTAACTGCGGCATTGGACGAGTTGAAGCGAGCCGCCGAAAGAACCGAGAACACCCTGGTGCCGATGAAGCGGGCGCTGGCTGCCCGCGCGACCGGGGGCGAGGTCGCCTACGCGCTGCGGGACGTGTGGGGCCAGTACGTGCCCGTTGATGTGATGTAGCGGTACCCGGCGGCTCCGGCCTCGTCACTCACCCCCGGCGCCGGGTCGCGCTCGCTGCGCCCAGTAGCCGTCGGCGATGGCCTGCAGACCGGATTCGAACTGGAGACTGGCCCAGTCACCGTCGACCGATTCGAGAATCCCGGCAACCTGTCGTTCCATCAGCGGCTCGCCTTTGACCTGGGCGGCCATCTCTTGGTAGTACGCCAGCATCTCCTCCCGCCGCATGGCGTGCAGGCGGCGCTGCCCAAGCTCGTAGAGCACGAAGCCAAGGGCGTAGATGGTGATCCCAGCGGAGACCTGCGGGACCTGGTCCTCGTCGAAGCCTGCTGAAATCAACAACAAAGCGGCAAGCCGCAGGTCCTCCACCGCGGTCGCCTTGGACAACGGTCTGGAAATCACCTCGGGGGCCAGATTGGGGTGCTCGAGCAGGAGCGCTCGGGTGCGCCGGGCCAGCTCAAGCAGGATCTCCTGGGGCTCGGAGACGTCCCCGAGGTCCATTTCTCGGATCCGGCGAGCCTGCTCCTCGGCGAGGCCTTCGACCAGGTCGTCCTTGGTGGCGAAATGGCGGTAGGCCCGCATCGGACCGGTGTCCAGCTGGGCGGCCAGGTGACGCATCGACAGGGCTTCGATTCCGTCGGCGTCGACGATCGCCAGTGCCGCGGCAAGTACCTCCTCCCGGCTGACCGAGTTGCGGGCACGGCGGTGAGTGCGGCCGGACGAGCGGGGCACATCATCTGATCTGGCCGGCGGGTCAGTCATCACGATCTCCTTGCGCCGCCGTGCCTGGCGCGGCTGGTGTGGGAGTGCGGGCGGCACGCTCGAGCCCGCGCACCGCTTCCCGGCGTGCCACCGGTGGCAGGTCCGGATTATCGGCGACGAACTTCGCCACCGCGGTCGGATCGATCCGACTCAGGTCCCGCAGCGCCCAGCCGATCGCCTTCGCGACGAAGAAACGGCGGTCGGTGGCGTGGTCACCGCACAACTGCAGCACCCTCGGTACGTCGGTCTCGGCGCCCAGACCACGCTGGTGCTGGATAGCTGCACGTATCAACCACTGGTCGTCGGTGGCGCTCCAATCGTCGATCACAGCGGAGAGTTCCGGGTGTCGCCGGACCATCGTGGAGATTCCTGGAGTACCGAGAGAGTCCACAGAGTCCCACCAGGGTTTGGTGAGCAACAGGCCGGCCACCGGATCGGTGAGCACCGACGCGGGCAGGAGCGCGGCGTGACGACCGAACAGCTCGCAGGCAGCGTAGGTGTACTCGCGCTCCGGCTGGGCCCAGAGGGCAACCATGGTCGGAGCCACATCTTCCACGGCGGCCGGGCCGACCGAGGCCAACGCTCTACGCTGCGCCTGTCTGCGCGGTCCCGATCCGATCCCCAGGAACGGCGACACGTCCTTCATGTAGGCACGCATCTGCTCGGCCCGGGCTGGGTCGTGGAGGGGCTGGAACTCGGCTGTGAGGGCGGCTAGGTACTCCCGATACCAGCTGGGGGTCGACTCGGCGTCAGCCGGTTGGGCGTTCGGGTGATCCGACACTGGTCACTGTCGCCCGTCAGAAGCCGACCGAGCGGCAGGGGCG
>CAZJNU010000012.1:4146-44240 GCA_964547485.1 uncultured Actinomycetes bacterium | reverse complement strand
GGATCACCGGGGGCAGGATGTCATCATTGATGGCCGCGCACAGGTCCTCCAGCAGTCGCGGAATCAAGCGTGGAGTCGGCGGGCGTGAATCAGAAGATCCGGCGCAGTCCTGGAACCTGGCGTGCGGCCACCGACACCGCGAACGCTCCAACCAACGTCAGCGCGGCGAGCAGGACGGAGTTGGTCAAAGTCATCGTCGGAAGGACGTAGCGCACCAGCAGGGCAAGGATCAGCTGGTGACACAGAAAGACCCCGAAGGCTGCCTCTGCGAGGATCCGCAGGACATCCGCAGTCGGACCCTCCGATCGCTTGCCCGCAAACAGCCGGGTGCCGATCGTGTTGCCGACGATGAAGACGCACACGGAGCCCACCATCACGGCGGCGCCGTGGTAGGCCACCTGGCTCAGCTCAGCCAAGGAGCCGCCGGGCATCGCTAGCACCTGCCAGCTGACCAATGCCAACAGCGCGGTGGCCGAACCGGCTAGGGCGATGATCTTCGTCCGCCGCGGCATTCGGTCGCGGTAGGCCAGGCCCAGCACGAAGAGGCCAACGAACGGCCACCACTGCGTGAGGATCGTCGGAGACGGGAGGATGGCTTGACCCCAGAACTGCGCGAGACCCATCAGGGCGAATACCGCGGCCGTGTAGCCGGTGACCGCCCAGCCAGTGATCAGCGTTCGACGCCGGTGTTCAGTCAGGAAGCCCGCCAGGATCGGCGCCACCAAGTAGAGACCCACAATCACCCAGAGAAACCACAGCGCACCGTAGAAGTCGCCATCGACGGCCATCGTCCGCAACTCGACCAGCGAGACCGGTTTCTCCTCGATCGCCTGCCGCACGAACAGCAGATAGATCACGTGCCAGGCCACCAACGCAGGCAGGATGCGCGCGAAGCGTCGCCGGTAGAAGGCGCCCGGTCCCCGAGCATGCGCGGCGGGGTCCAGCACCAGGGCACCCGAGATCATCACGAATACCGGCACCGACCAGATGAATGCGAGATCCAGCGCCGTCGCGACCTGCCAGCCGGGCAGCGTCCGGGTGATGCCCAGCGGGCGCATGGCGTGGATTATCACCACCCCGACCACGGCCGCCACTCTCAGCAGATCAAGACCCGGACGTCTAGTCACGCTCGGATGTTACGCGCCCGCAGCCGTGCCACTGCTGGGGCAGCCCGATTGCGCGGCTCTCCGCTGCGGTCAGCGGCCCAGCAATCTTGACTTGTCGACCGCGGACTCCTGCTCCTGCGGGGCAACTGCCTCGTCCTTGCCCGCAACGGCGGTTCCGAGGCGGCAGGTCAGCTCGCCTCGCAGTCGGAAGAACAGCGCCCAGCCGAGGACAACGATGCCAGCAACAGCCAGGTAGGGCTGGACCGGCGCGTAGAACTGAATGGCTCCGGTGGAGCCGAGCGCCACAAGCGCCAGCTTGTTGCATACGGGGCAGCCAATTGCCAGATACGCCAACATGCCGCCAATCGTGCCTCGACCAACTGCCCGCTGCCCTGGCACTGGCTCGACGCTTGCTGAGGGCATCAGGGCGCGGCCCGAATTTCGGACGTAGGTCGCCACCAGCAGCCCGGTCAATGCGCTGGTGACGATGAGGACGTTCATCGCCCAGCTGGTCGGTGCGATGGTGCGGCCGAAGACCGGGTTCGGGATCACTGCGGTGCTGAGCCCCAACACCAGGAAGGCGCCGAGCCCGGCCGCCAGGGCCACGGCCCAGCGACGAATCGACCACGTGAGGAACACTGACAGGAAGCATGTTTGGCCCACCCATGGATGATACCCCATGGGGTATCCCCTCCGTCCCGGATTGGGTCGACCTGGCAGGTTCGCTTCCGCTCCTCCTTGATACCCTGGGGGGTATGAAGAAGATTTGGATTTCGGTGGCCTCTGTGCTGGCGTTCGGAGCTCTCCTGACAGGGTGTTCGACCTCGCAGGCCAGCTCCACCCAGGAGAACGCGGGCCAAGGGTCCACGAGTCAAGGGACCATGGCCCAGGTCGGGGTGGCTGAGTTCGACCAGGTGGTGCAGACCAGCGGCACCAAAGTCATCGACGTGCGCACCCCAGCGGAGTATTCGGCCGGGCATCTGCCAGGCGCCGTCAACATCGACGTGGAGAGCAGCGGGTTTGGCTCAGCAATCGCCGGGTTGGACAAGACTGCGACCTACGCCGTCTATTGCCGCAGCGGCAACCGTTCCAAGGTGGCCAGCCAGCAGCTGGCCAATGACGGTTTCACCCACATTTATGACCTCGCCGGCGGGATCAACGCCTGGATCGCGGCCGGCCAACCTGTCGTTTCCTAGTCTGCGCAGGTGACTGGGGCTCACTCTCCACCCACCTTCGCGGATCCAGCCACAGCGGACGAGGGTCCCCTCTACCCTTCGGCTCATGGACATTCTGATCATGGCGGGGCTCTTCGCGGTCGCCATCCTGGTCTACCGAGGCGCCAACCGCGGACTGATCATCGGCCTCTGGCTATTGGCAGTGCTGGCGACCATCGCCCTGTTCCGTTACCACGTCACTTCGCCGTTGGATCTGAGCTTCTGATGGCAGCGGAGACGGACGTGACGGCCGCCGGCCAGCCGTCGCCACCGCTGACCGAGGAGCGCAGCCCGCTGCTCAGCACGCTCGTGTATTGGGGTGCCCATGCGTGGATGCTCGGCTACACGGTCGTCATGCTGATGGCCTTCTCGGTGCAGTTCCTGCAAGGCGAATACCCGTGTCCGCTATGCATGTTGCAGCGGTACGCCATGATCCTGAGCACCATCGGGGCGCTCTGGATCATCATGCAGGCCCGCCGGGGCGAACTGACCACCGCGCGGTACGCCCAAGCCCTCGGTATGGGCGTGCTCGCGGCTGTGACCGGCACCTCGGTGTCGATGCGCCAGATCCTGTTGCACATTCTCCCCGACGATCAGGGGTACGGCAGCAAAGTGTTGGGCCTGCACCTATACACCTGGGCAGACATCACCTTTGCCATCGTGGTGCTCTACGTGGCGATCGCGCTGATGCTGACCTCCAAGGCTGTTCCAACGGCACCGGCGATAGGTTCGCTTGGCTGGAAGGTCTCCACCGGTCTGGGGTGGCTATTTCTGCTGGTCGTCGCAGCCAACGTCGTCGCCATCATCTTCCTCGAGGGTTTCGCCTGGGTGCTGCCGGACGACCCGAGCGGCTACAACCTGATCGAGCAGCTGACCGGCGGATAGCTGCGGCGGCCGGTGCTGGCCCCCGGGAAACCGCCGGCAGCCGAGGGCCGCGCAGCTAGGCTCCGACCATGGTCGACCGAGCGGGGGGAATCCGCGACAAGGATGATTCCCCGGAAGCCGCTCCAGTTCCGACGTCGGCGTCGGACTCCCGGTCGGCGGAGGGCCCACCTTCGGGCTTCCAGTTCCGCAAGCTCCTCGGCTCCAGATCCATGCGCCGCGCCATGCGCGTTGCGCTCGTACTCCCGCTGACACTCTGGGGTTTCATCCAGATCGGCGAACCCGTGGCCGGCTTCAACGCGGCCTTCGCAGTGGTGTGCCTGTTGGTGTTGATTGACCTCACCGGCCCACGCCGCGAACGGGCCTCGTCCCTGCTCTTCATCGGAGCGGCCGGGGCAGTCACCCTGGCGCTCGGGGCACTGCTGTCGGCGTACCCGGTGGCCCTGGTTGTGATGGCGCTGCTGCTGGGCTTCGCGGTCACCATCCTCGGGGTCTTGCGGGGGTTCGTGGGCAGCGCCGCGGTCCCCATTCTGTTGCCCTTCTTCTTGGCCGCCACGACCCCGAAGGCATCTGCGGATCTGGTCGCCATGGAGGCTGGCTGGCTGGTCGGGACGGCCCTATCGGTCTGCGCCGCGGTCGTTCTCTGGCCCTACTCGCCGCCGACGAAATTCAGCGACACGCTGACGTCCTTGGTACGCGCACAGTCCCGCGCGGTCGCAATCTTCTGGCTGCCGCGCGCAACCCGGGAGGAGCAGATCGCCGCGGTCGGGGCGAGCGACGATCCATCGCGGACGCTCGAGTCCATGTTCCGCGGTGAACTGAAGCGCCCCGGCAGCGCCTACCGCCGCGAGCGCACGATGCTGCGCCTGTTCGAAGAGGTCCGGCGGCTGCGGCTGGCCCTCAGACTGGTCGCTCGACAGGGAAGCCCGCCCTACTTCTCCGACGATGCTCAGCTCGCTGCCAGCACCGCCGAGGCGCTTGACCACGCAGCCGAACTGGCGCCCGGTCGGACAGCGGACCTCACCTCCTTCGAGGAGCTCCAACGAGCCCGCGATACCCACTGGCGGTCAGTCGAGTTGTCGGCCGAGCGGTTGCTGGCGGCCGGCGACGCGGAGGGCGTCAAGAAGCGCGTGTCGTCAGCATTCTCGGTCCGGATGCTCAGCTTGTTGTCGCTGCCCATCGTTCGGGACGCACCGCTGACCAATGCACCGCCGAGGACGCCGATTCCGGACACCAAGGTGGCGGGAACCACCGTCCCCTCGGTGGTCGCCGTCATCCATCCATGGCGACAGGTCCAGGCCGAGCTGAATCCGGCCGCCCCGTGGTTTCGCAACGCACTGCGGCTGGGGCTGGCGATCGCGATCGCGTTGGTCGTCGTCGAACTGACCGGTGTCGAAAAGGGCTACTGGGTGGTGCTGGGCACCTTGAGTGTGCTGCGACTGGATCGAAAGGCGACCGGACTCATCGCCGGGAAGGTGTTCATCGGCCAGCTGATCGGCTTCGTCATCGGCGCCGGGATGCTGGTCGTCCTACACCGCAATCCTGCGTTGGCGTGGGTGACGCTGCCGCTGATCGTGGGCCTGGCCGGCTACGTCACGGGCACCGCAGGCACGATCGTGTCGCAGATCGTGTTCACCGCCACCCTCATCAATCTCGTGGCCATCTCGCTACCCGACGCCACGGGGGTGTCCCAGTTGCGACTGTTGGATGCAGTGCTCGGTCTGGTCGTGGCCGTGGTCGTCAGCTTGTTGATCCTGCCGCGCGGGGTGACGCCGCAGGTTGAGTCATCCCTCAGCGATGCCATGGATGCGGCGGTGAAGTTCCTGCGCGCCTCCGTCAGCAGATTCGCAGCGATGCTCTCTGGCGAACACGACCTTCCAGACGTCACGCCGGAGCAGACGACCGCCAGGGTCGCGCTGGAACGAGCCACGGAGACGCTGGACTTGGCGCTGTCTCAGGGGTCGGGACGTGGCGCCCCGGCGGTCATCAAGTCACGTGTCATCTCGTTGATCGAGCATGTAACCTTCGTGGCCGAGGTGCTGGGGACGCAAGTGGACAATTACCCCGACGGTATTCAATCCCGCAGGATCGCAGGGGATTTGGTGGCGGCGACCGACGCGATCGTCCGACGGATGTCCGCCAATTCGCGTCGGCTGCTGGCCCAGATTGAGGATCTTCCCGACGACGCGGACATCCCCGAGGCCATGACGCTCTCGCAGCCGCTACCCGAACTCGAGCACGCCCGCCGCACAATTGCGCGGGAGGTCGACGTGTGGGCCGAGCAACGGCGAGCGGACATGGCCGCCCCACTCACCCGGCTGTTCTGGACGCTGCAGTGGCTCGAGGAGATCGACATGATCGCCGGCAACGTCGGTCGGGTGGCCGCCGCGCTGCGCGACCATCGCGACCAACAGGACCTCGCCGCGACCAACTGACAGGACGTTCCGGGTTCCCAGCACAGTCCCGCGGTGTGCACTTGTCCGCTTGGTACCGTTTCCGGATGCGCCGAATTCTGCTGGTCGTCGTCGCCGCGGTCGCCGCCCCAGTGGCGATAGCTGCGGGAGTCGCCGTCGCAACAGCGGTTGAATCACCCAACACCGGCACCAGCACGCCCACATCTGCAGTGCCCTCACCTCAACCGACGCCTCCCGCCATCGCGCCGCCATCGCCGCCCCCGTCGCCAGCGGCGTCCACCCCCACGCCAGTAACGGCTGAGGTTGTTCTGCACGGTCCCCGCTCGGCGAACAAGGTCGCGCTCACCTTCGACGCAGACCTCTCCGATTGGGCCCTCAGCCGCGTCCGCGACGGCCGCTACCCCGAACAGGTCAACACCGAAGTGCTCGGGGAGCTGGAGTCGTCAAAGACTGCGGCGACGGTGTTCGTCACCGGGTTGTGGGCTGAGGAGTATCCGGCGGCGATGCGACGTATCGCGGGAAACCCGCGACTGGAACTGGCCAACCACACCTTCAACCATGACGCCTGGACCGACAACTGCTACGGGCTGCCAACAGTGGAGGGGCGGGCATCGAAGGCTGCCCAGGTGACCAAAACGGCCGAAATCATTCGTTCCTACACAGGATCCTCTCCCACCTTTTTCCGCTTCCCCGGACTGTGCCATAGCCAACAGGACGTCGATCTAGTTGCGAGCCTCGGCGAGACCTCGGTCGATGTGGACGTGGAAACGTCTGACGCCTTCGCCGAGGACGCCGACCGCACGGCGAGTGGGATTCTGAGCGAGATCCGGCCAGGATCAATCGTCCTGTTCCACCTCAATGGTGGCCCGAACGCCCCTGCCACGGCACAGATCGTGCGCGAACTCCTGCCCGCGCTGAAAGCCAGGGGCCTGCAGCCCGTGACGCTCACCGAGTTGCTACGGCAACCGTAGGGCCGCTAGGACGCGAGGAGCTCCCCGCACTTGGGGTATGTGGACACGATCGGCGGCACCGGCATCGCCGCGTATCATCGACGTCATGGGAAAGATCGTGTTTATCGATGAAATGCCGGAGGCCGACAAGTCATACATCTTGGCCCACCGCCAGGAGATCCTCGATTTGGCCGCCGAGCTCGGCATCATCAACGTTCGTGTCGGCTACACCGGTCGACTCGTCGGCACTATCACAGACGATGCCGTACCGCAGGCCAACTACGCCTTCACCGCCCACGCTGGCTCCCGCCTGGAGCACATCGTTCGGATGTATCCCGAAGAAATCGCCTCCAACTCCGGCGCGGGAGACGACCTGAAAACGGCCGAGCCCCTGTGAATGAGCGCAGGCGCTATCTCGTGGAGATGTTCGCCGCCGCTGATCGGCTTGCGCGGGCGGCAGCCCTCGGGGACGACCGTCGGTACGAAGACGACGACCTCTATCGCTACGCCATCGCATTCCTCTGGCTGCGACTCGCCGAACCAGCGACGCGACTGCTCACTCTGCGGCTCGTCGACCGGCGCTCGATACCTGTCTGGGGCCTGCTCACCGCCGTGCGAAATTCCCTCGCTCACGAATCAGACGAGGAAATCCCGTACCGCCAACTGTGGACCAAACTGCCGGAAACACTCGACGTCGTCGGCCGAGACCTCGACCTCCTCTTGGCCTCGTAGCGGCGACGGCTAGGACCCGGGAAACCTCAGTTCCGATCGAGGTGCCGGGCGACCGAAGAGCCACCCCTGGCCGTGGACCCAACCCTGATCGCGCAAAACGCCTGCCTCGATCGGGGTCTCGACACCCTCTGCGATCGTGTCCAAGCCCAAGCCTTCGGCGAGCCCGACCAAACCCTTGGACAGTTGCTCACAAGTGAGGTCCCCCTCCCGGATGCCAGCGGTGAAGGACAGGTCCAATTTCAGCCCGGCGATCGGCAGATCCCGCAGGTGCGCGATGGAGGAGTAGCCGGTCCCGAAGTCATCCACGTACCAACCGACACCGACGTCCGCCAGACCGTGCATGGCGTCAATCACCGGCCGACCCAACGACAATAGCGCGGTCTCCGTCACCTCCAGTCGGAGCCGGCGTGATTCGATTCCGGACTCCCTCAACAGGTCGTTCACTCGGTCTGCGTAGTCAGTGGTCGCCAGACTCGCCGCCGACACGTTTACTGCAACGTGCACGGGGGCGGGCAGCTCACGCAGCAGGTCCACAGACTGCTCCAGCACCACGGCATCCAACTCGGCAATCAGGTAGGAGCGTTCGGCCACAGGCAGGAAATCCGCCGGCGAAACCACGCTGCCATCCGACCTAACCCAACGAATCAACGCTTCGTAGCCGACCAGCGATCCACCAGTCAGAGCGACGATCGGCTGGAACCAGGCGAAGAACTCACCGTCGAGAAGTCCCTGCCGAATCTCGCCCTCGACCGACAGCCGATGTCGGGCCTCCAAGGCGAGCTGCGGCTGGGCGAACTCGACCCGGTCACGACCCTTGTCCTTCGCCAGATGCAGGGCAAGTGAGGCGTCACGCACCAGATTTCCCGCCTCAGCGTGCCGACCCCCGGTGGCCACGCCGACACTCACCGTGGGTTGCAGTTGGACGCCTTCGATCTCGAATGGGCCGTGCACCGCGCAGCGGACTTGCTCAGCAAGACCACCGGCATCGGCGCCGCTCACCAGATCGTTGACCAGCACCAGGAACTCGTCTCCAGATCCGCGCGCCAACATGTCCGCATCGGTCACGACGGTCGAGAGCCGGGCCCCTACCTCCCGGACGAGTCGGTTGCCCGACTCGAAGGACAGCGCCTCGTTGACGGACTTGAGGGAGTCGATCCCGACACCAAGCACCCCAACCTGCCGCCGTCGGCCCCGGGGAAGCTGGGTGATCAGGCGTTGGATCCGGGTCAGCGCCAACGGCATGGTCGCCAATCCGGTCAGCCAATCGTGCTCAACTGCGTGCTCCCACTTCTCGCGGGCGGCGACCTCGTCCTGGATGCTGCGCATACCAACGATCAGGCCGGTGACCGTACCGTCGTCGCCGTGTACCTGATGGCCCTGCAGTGACATCCAGCGGTAGCTATCGTCAGCCGTCAGCCTGCGGGATTCCAGCGGTTCGACCGCGGCGCCGTCGATCAACAGCTGTTTCCAGGCTTCGGTGGCGACTTGATCCTGTTCGGGGATCAACTCACCCTCGTTTCGACCGACCAGATCAGCGGAATCCCATCCCAACTCCTGCTGGACCGACGGCGACACCCAAAGGATTTCGCCGTTCCGATCCACCTGCCACACCACGTCCGAAGCGTTCTCGGCCAGGATTCGGTACCGGTTCTCACTGGCGATCAACTCTGCGCGAGCCTGTACCTGCTCCTCGATGTCGCGGAGGGCGGCGATCCGACCGATCACAACGCCACTGTCGTCGCGGGCCTCGTCGGCCAGTACCGACATCCATCTGGTGCCCCCGTCGGCGGTGCGCACTCGCATTTCAAACTCAACCGGTCCGTGCTCGGCCGCGGCGTCACCTTCGACGCTCGAACGCACGAGTGCCAGGTCCTCGGAGAGCACCAGCCCAGCTGCCGACATGCCCACCAGGTCGCTCGGGTCGAACCCCAGCACACGCTTGACCGCCGGCGATACCCACGTCACCAGACCCGCCCTGTCGGTGAGGAATACGGCATCGGTGGCGTTCTCCGCAAGCCGTCGGTACTTCTGTTCACTCTCCGCCAGCGCCTGCCGCGCCCGCACTTCTTGGTCGATGTCGCGGAGTCCGGCGACCGCGCCTTGCAGCGTCCCACCCGCGTCGAACAGCGGTTGAGCATGCAGCGACATCCAGCGGTACGACCCGTCCCGGCATCTGATCAGGAGTTCGAAGGGGTCGACCGCTTCGCCTGCGGTCCGCCATTTCGCCATCTGGGCCCGCGTCATGGCCAGATGATCGGGGTGAACTATGTCGGATGCGCCTGTGCCGATCAGTTGCTCGGGGGTCCAGCCGAGCACCGCTTGCACCGACGGGGAGACCCACACGAGTTCGCCCGAGACATCGCGCTCCCAGACGATGTCCGTAGCGTTGTCAGCGAGCATCCGGAAGCGCCGCTCGCTCTCCGTCAGCGCCCGGGTATTTTCGACCCGTTCCGTCACATCGCGGGCGGTGGTGAAGAGCACGCGCCCGTCGTCGCTCGGCCATACGGTCCAGTCCAACCACCGGTACTGTCCATCGTTGGTCAGGTAACGGTTCTCGAAATCCACCGTCTGATGGGAGGGATCCTGCAGTGCGCGAGCCTCGGCGATGGTCGTGTCGACATCGTCCGGGTGAACGAAATCCAGGTACGGACGTCCCGTCATCACCGCGGGCGGATAGCCCAGGACTCGCTCCCAACTGGGGTTGACCGCCGTGAAGAAGCCCTCGTGGTTGGCCACGGCGAGCATGTCGCGGGAGATAGACCACCAGGTCCCGCCGGGGGTCCGGCCCGCATCGTCGTTCAGACCTGCTGGATAGCCCGAGGGAGCCGGATCCGGCGGCTCAACGGTGCCCATGTCAGCAGCCTAGGCTGTCAGTCGACCGGATCAGGGGGTGGCGGCGAGAGGACTTGCGGCCAAGGACTCCGGCGCCCGCTGCTGACGCCGACGCGCGATCAGTTTGCCCAGTTCCCAGAGCAGTAGCAGAGCTGCCGCTGGCAGGATCGTCAGCATCCACTGACCGAAGGTGAGGCTGCTGGTTCCGAGTACGTTCTGCAGGACGCCGAAGGTGGTGACGAGGAAAGCGAGCACGATCTCCAGCACGACGATGTGGTTGATCTGCTTGCAGTCGAAGGTCGACACCCGGAACACCGTGTCGGTCATGCTTCGACTCTCATAGGTGCAGACGATCCGGAAGAACGCGAACGCGGTTATCGCCAACGTGGCGCCGTCCACCGGTCCACGGGGCAGCGTGGCGCCGTGCCGGATCAGCCACAGCATGCAGCCAGCCATGAACGCGCCGGTGAGTAGCGACATCAGGATTACGGACCTGCTGACAATCGGTTTGTTGCGCGGTCGGGGACGCCGGGTCATCAGGCCGGGGGTCTCCAGATCGAAGCCCAGCGCGATCCCGAGCGGCATGTCGATCAGGAAGTTGAGCCATAGAATCTGGACCGGGGTGAACGGTTGACCGGCGGCGATGTTGAACAGCGTCGCGCCCAAAAAGGTCAGCACGAAGGCGACGAGGGTGATCAGGATGAACCGGACATACTTCAGCAGGTTGTCGTAGAGCGTGCGCCCCTGTTCAACGGCGAAGACGATCGTCGCGAAGTTGTCGTCGGACAGGATCATCCGCCCTGCGTTCTTGGCGACCTCAGTACCGGTACCCATCGCGATCCCGATGTCGGCGGCCTTGATCGCCGGCGCATCGTTGACGCCGTCCCCGGTCATCGCCACCACCTCCCCCTTCTTGCGCAACGTGTCGACGATCAACACCTTGTGCTCCGGGGCGACTCGTCCGACGACTCCGATGTCCTCGATCCGGGCCAGCCGCTCCTCCTCCGGCAGTGCGGCGAAGTCGGCACCGAGGATTGCCTCCCCCGGGATGCCGAGCTTCCTCGCGATCGCTGCGCCGGTGGTCACGTCATCGCCGGTCACCATCCGCACCCGGATGTGGGCGGCCTGGGCGTTGGCAACAGCTTCCTGGGACTCCTTGCGTGGCGGGTCGATCATGCCCACCAGACTCGTCAGTTGAAGCTCCTGGATGTAGCCGAGCAGATCTCCTTTCGGATCGAACGTCGCCAGGTCCAGATCCCGGGTGGCGGCAGCCATCACCCGCAGTCCCTCGCCCTCCATCCGCTCGACCTCGGCGTTCGCCTTCGCCAGCTTCTGTTCGTCCAGCGGAACGGACTGCCCATCGACCACACCGGCCACACCGCGCTGCAGTACTGCAGGAGCGGCGCCCTTGACGAAGCAGCGGACGACCTCCTTGCCGTTGGCGTCTGTCGCTCTGTTGAAAGTAGCCATCAGCTTGTAAGTGGGGTCGAATGGCAGGGTCGCCAACCGGGGATAGCTGTCCCGGGTGGCGTTGACGTCGAGGCCGGC
Source organism: uncultured Actinomycetes bacterium (assembly GCA_964547485.1). GTDB lineage: Bacteria > Actinomycetota > Actinomycetes > S36-B12 > UBA10799 > JACJWR01. The sequence goes on along the minus strand of CAZJNU010000012.1, from coordinate 32,562 downwards.
CTTGGAGCCCAGCACCAGAAACGCCCCCTCGGTCGGATCCCCGACGACCTTGCCGTCCTGCAGTTTCGCATCGCTGGCGACGATGAACGGCAGAATCACGTCGTCGATGGTCTTGGTGTTGCCGTGGATGTGCTGGATCTTCCCCATCAGCGAATAGCCCGTGCCGGTGACTGTGTAGCGATCGACGGGATCGAGCACCTCGACGACAGTCATCTGGTTCATCGTCAGAGTGCCGGTCTTGTCGGAATTGATCGCCGAGGTCGACCCCAACGTCTCGACCGCTGAGAGGTTCTTCACGATCGCGTTGCGCTTGGCCAGCCCCACGGCGCCCAACGAGAGGATCACTTGCACCACCGTCGGCAACGCCTCCGGGATGGCGGCGATCGCCAGCGCGATCGCCGTCACGAAAAGGGTTTTGCCCGATTCGCCGCGCGCGAGCCCCAGGGCGAACATCACGACCATCGTCACCAGTGCTGCGACCGCGATCCACTGCGTCATCCGGTTCAGGTTCCTGGTGAGTGGGGTCTCTTCCTTTGCGGTGGACTTCAACATCCCGGAGATCTTCCCGAACTCCGTGCTGGCACCGGTTCCGGTGATGATCATGGTGCCGCTGCCGTGTGTCACCGGGGTATTCATGAAGGCCATGTTGGTCTGATCCCCCGGACCCAGTTCGCCGCCGCCGAGCACCCCGTCGCCCTTGGAGGCCGGCGTGCTCTCGCCGGTCAGGGCGGACTCGTCGATCTGCAGCGCGTTCGCGTGGATGATCCGGCCGTCAGCGGGGACCTGATCGCCCGCGGAAAGCAGCACTACATCGCCGACAACCACCTGATCGGCGGACACAGCGGCCTCGGCGCCATCCCGCCGGACCCGAGCTGTGGCCTTCATCATCGACTTCAGCGCGTTCATCGCGCTCTCCGCCTTACCCTCCTCGCGCAGGCCGATGACAGCGTTGAAGACAGTCAGAATGAACAACAGGAAGGCCGTACTCCACTCCTGGATAGCTAGTGACACAATGCCGGCACCGACCAGGATGATCTGCATGAAGGTGCGGTACTGATCCAGGAACCGGAGCCAGCCAGGACGGGACTTCTCCTCCGGCAGCGCGTTCGGCCCGTGCTTCGCAAGGGCATCAGCGGCGGCCGCCGCCGACAGCCCAGTCGTCGGGTCGACCGCCAACTGTTCGGCCACCTCTTCGGCGGTCATCGAGTACCAGGCTGCCGATACCTTCCCGGGGGCTGGGTCCTGAGTTGACGAGGCCATGAGAGATCTTCCTTTCGGTCACACTCCTGCCGGTGGCGATGCCCCGGGGGCAGGGTCTGACAGGCCAACCCAGCGGCCAGTGCATCCGGTCGACTCACGCGCAACCGGGCCGAACCGTGATTCGAGCGTATCAGTCTCCCGGGCTGGGCAACGGGCCGTGGATGACAACGGCGTCTCTGGTCTCCTTGGCCTGGTACAGGGCCGAATCGGCACGCGCCCAGGCGGCAGTCAGGTCGGGCTCTTTAGCGTCCAACGACGCCACCCCGATACTCAAGGTGATCGCGGGCCGGTCTTCGGCCGGGAGCAACTCATTGCTGCGCACCTCAGCGGCGATCCGGTGGGCAACGGTCCCTGCGGCCGCGGCGTCAGCGCCCGGCAGCAGCACGCCGAATTCATCGCCGCCGAGCCGGCCGACGACGTCCTGGCCTCGGACAACGGACTGGCACACCATCGAGACCCGTCGGAGCGCAATATCCCCACCCGCATGGCCGTAGGTGTCGTTGATGTCCTTGAAGCGATCGACGTCAATGATCGCGAGCGACAGCGGGGACCCCTGTCGGCGGGCCCTGCCGACTTCGCTCTGTCCGGCGGCGGTCAGACCTGACCGGTTGAATACGCCAGTGAGTCCATCCAGCGCCGCGGCCTTATGCAGTTCCAGCTCCCGCAGGGCCAGCGCGGCGAAGTCCCGCAGAATCGACACCTGCCCTGCATCCAGCGTGCGCGGTTTGCGGTCGATCACGCACAGTGTCCCCACGTTGAAGCCTTCTCGGGTCGTCAATGGAGCTCCTGCGTAGAAGCGAATATTGGGATCACCGATCACCAGCGGATTCTGCGCGAACCGGGAGTCCTGGGAAGCGTCCGTGACTGTGAAGACCACATCGTCGAGAATTGCGTACCCGCAGAAGGCCAGTTCCCGAGAGGTCTCGGTAGCGGCGAGTCCAACCCTGGACTTGAACCATTGCCGCTCACCATCGACCAACGACACCAACGCAATCGGCATGTCGAGCAACGCACTCACCAGCCGAGTGATCCGGTCGAAGGCCTCCTCAGGTTCGGTGTCCAACACCGCGTAGCTGCGCAGATTGTCGACCCGATCCTGATCATTGACCGGAATCGGTGCACCAGCAGCAGGCTCAGACATCCGCCCAGGGTAGTACCTGCATGCGCGTTGACACCCTGTTCGCGCCCTGGCGCGGAGGGGCCGGACTACTCCGGCAGCGGGGCCTTGGGTTGGGTGACGGGATGCTCTGGGTCAGCGGTCTCACCCTCACCATGGACTGCCTCGGAACTCGACAGTTTGACGATGCCGAATCCGACGAGCACCACCGCAATCGCGATGAGAATGAGGTCTAGCGGGGAATCGTTGATCTGAACGTCGAACAGGTACATCGCGGCCGCTGTTGCAATCAACGGATTCACCACAATCATGGCGGCCGAGGACACCGTGACCGGCCCCGACCGGAAAGCGAAGGTCGCGAATGCCACCCCGCCGAGGGCGCCGAAGACCGCTAGCGCGATCAGCACCCACAGCAGCGGCGCGGGCGGCCCGCCGAAGGCACCCTTCGCGGCGACGACGTAGAGAGCGTTGATGATGCCGGTGGCAGCGCCATACATGGCCGCGCGACCGGTGTCGCCGAGCCGACTCCCGATCAGCATGCAGACGCCGAAGCCCACCAACATCAGCGAGAGCGTCACCAGCCAGCGCATCGTCGTCGACGTGTCATTACCTTCGGTGGGCTGCGCCACGACCAAGAACACCGCCAACGACGCCGATACCACCAGGATCCACAGCCAATCGCGCCTGGAAACCCGGATCTTGCTGACCACCGCGGCAATCGGCGGGATGAAGATCAGTTCGGTAACCAACAGCGGCTGCACCACGGCCAACGAGCCAAGCGAAAGCGCGACCAGATGGATGGCGCCGGCGACATAGAAGAGCACCGCCCCGGCAAGCCAGACGGGGTGTTTCATCAGTCGCTTGAAGCCACCGCCCTCGCCCGCATCCGCGCCCATACTCGCTACCGTCCCCTTGTGCTGCAGGACGTAGGACAGGGAATAGACCGCGGTCGACACCAACATCACAACAATGGCCAGGATCATCGCTCACTCCGATACGCAACGGCCCCCGTTGAGGCGTGGGTCCCATGGTCGTGTTTGGCGATGCGGATAGCAACATGTCGACGGGAATCGCCGCTACAGTCAGGTCCCGAGCAACTCACCGCTCGAGACTTAAGGGGATGCGCAGTGCAGAGACAGTCCAGGAACAGGGCCAGTCAGGACAGTCGGACTGCGATCCTCGCCGGGGCGGGACGTGCCTTCGGACGGCTTGGTTACGGCACCTGCCGGGTCGAGGACATCATCGAGGAAGCGGGTGTCTCCAGAGGTACCTTCTACAAGTTCTTCGATAGCAAGGAGGCCGTTTTCGAGTCCATCGAGCAGGCCTTCGACCTCTCCTTCGTACAGGCGATGCAGAGTGTGGACGATCCGCGGCTGTCGCCGCAGGCCAGGGCCGAGGCCTACTTGGACGCCTATCTCAGGTGGATCGTGGGGTGGCGCGACCTGGCGCGAACGATGTGGACTGATCCGACCCGGCCCGGCGCCGAGACTCTGAACCAGGTGCGCAATGACGCTCTCACTGCCTTCATAGGGCTGGTGGCCGGCTTGGTCAACGATATGGGTATCCCCGAGGCGGACCCGATGATCTACCGCGGGATCCTCGGCGCTGTCAGCGAGATTGGGATGTCCGTGGTCGAGCAACCGCGGCTGACCGACAACGAACTGATTCGCGCACGCAAGGCAATTATTCACATCATCACGGCCAGTCTCACTCCGCCGACCGATGAACCGCATCCAACACCCACTCAGTAAGACATCTCTGTTCATCCTTTCGGACAATTCCGACGCTTAGGTATGGCCTTTCTAGACATTCGTGTATCTAATAGGGGCGTCGATGGCGGATGCGGTCGACCTTGGTCCAGTCGCCAGCAGAAGGTGAGAACGTCCCGTGGCACATCTCAAAACAACCCGAGTCATCCCGGCAACGCCAGTGCATCCGGTGCGCGGACGGACGCTGGCCGTACTCGGTGGGTGTGCCCTGATGGCCGGCGCGCTGGTCGCCGCGCCCGAGTCGGCGGCGGCCCAGATCGGACCGGTGGGGGCCGGCAGTTATACCGACACCCTTCCGCCCGGCGCCCGGCTGCCCGAGGCCTGCGGCTCGATCCCGACCAATCCGCGGCAGAACGTCACAGCGAGCGCCCCGACGGGTGCGGTGCCGACGAATGAGTGGTGGTCATCGCTGCTGTTCAAGCGAACCAACTGCAACCACTCGGAGGCGTTGGTCGCCGGGCCGATGTCCTTCCGCACCGACTCCGGGGGCCTGGGCGTGTCCTATCCGACTCAGGTCACCAACGTCGGTACCGCGAACGGCACCGCCGAGTATCACTACTATTACCAGCGCGACTTCCAACTCGGCCTGGAAGGGCTCAACGCTGACAAGACCACCGTTGCGGGCTGGTCCGACTGGACCGTTTCGCCGCATTGGCAGGACGGCAGCAAGAGCCTCACCACCACCATCGGCCACGGTTTGCCGTTCATCTACGCGACGACCTCCGGCGCGCCCGCGAAACTGAGCTTCGACGCGGCGCCCAACGTCTGGCTGAACTCCGGCGACCGCATTGGCTTCCGAGTCAATGGGCATGATTACGTGGCCTATGCGCCGACCGGAGCGAACTGGGCGGTCCAGGGCAATGCCCTCACGTCCACCCTGAACGGCAAGAACTACTTCTCGGTCGCCGTCCTGCCGACAACTTCGACCACCACCGCTGCCCAGCGGACCGCGCTCGCCAGCTCCTTCGGGCAATACGCCTATGCCTTCGTTACCGATTCGCAGGTGAGCTGGAAGTACAACCAGGCGACCAGCAAACTGGAGTCCACCTACCGCCTCTCAACCGTGGCGAAGCAGGGAACCAACACGGCTACCTTGCTCGCCACCATTCCGCACCAGACCGAGGCACTGATCGGTGCCCGGCCCAGTGGGGACTACTACACCTCACCGCGCGGAAAGATGACGATCCTGCCAGGGGTCAACCAGTTCCAGACGGCCGCCACGTTCTCCGGCGTCCTGCCGGCCCTGCCGGCCGTCGGTCTGGATCCGGCGCTGACCAATGAATTGCGGGGCCAAATCACGGCCGCCTCGCGGGAGAACCTGTTTGCGATCGCGGGCGACACCTACTGGACCGGCAAGGCATTGGGTCGCGCCGCCCAGTTGGCGGAGATCGCCGACCAACTAGGGATGCGCGCGGAGCGGGACATTTTCCTGAAGGGAATCAAGGAGCGGATGACCGAGTGGTTCACCGCCGCCCCAGGAAAGGCGAGCCAGGTTTTCTACTACGACCGCAACTGGGGCACGCTTGTCGGCTACCCGGCGGGTTACGGCTCCGACACCGAGCTGAACGACCACCACTTCCACTACAGCTACTGGGTGGACGCAGCTGCGACGCTCGCCCAACATGATCCCGCCTGGGCGGCTGACGGCCAGTACGGGAGCATGGTCAAGGAGTTGATCCACGATGCCGCGTCTGCGCGTCGATCCGACACCCGCTACCCCTTCCTCCGCGACTTCGACCCGTACGCCGGCCACAGCTGGGCGAGTGGCAGCGGCAGTTTCGTCTCGGGCAACAACCAGGAGTCCTCGTCAGAGTCCATCAACTTCGCCCAAGCCCTGGTGCAGTGGGGAACTGCAACCGGCGACGACGAGACCCGCGATCTTGGCGTGTATCTCTACACAACCGAGGCCTCGGCGGTGAAGAAGTACTGGCACGACGAGGATGGCGATGTGTTCCCGGCCGGATTCCCGCACGATGCGGTGGGAATGGTCTGGGGTGACGGTGGCGCCTACGCAACCTGGTTCAGCGCTGAGCCGGAGAAGATCCACGGGATCAACATGCTTCCGATGACCGCCGGATCGCTCTACCTAGGACGTAACCCGGCGTACGTCCGCTCGCAATTGGCAGAACTGCGGCGGACAAAGGGCAGTGACCCCTCGAGTTGGCTGGATGTGCTCTGGCAGTACCAGGCTCTCGCCGATCCAGACGCTGCCTGGACCGCGTTCCGGGCTCAGCCGAACTTCCGACCGGAGGAAGGCGAAAGCGCCGCCCACCTGCTGCACAGCCTCCGGGCACTCACCGCGGTTGGCAATGTGGACCCAACGGTGACGGCAGATACCGCCCACTACGCAGTGTTCAACAAGGGCGGCCAACGCACTCACGTCGCCTCAAATCTGACCGGAACCGCGCAGACTGTGTCCTTCTCCGATGGCACCAAACTGACTGTCCCGGCCGGCGCCACCGTTGCCAAAGGCGCGGTGAACTGGCAAGGAGGCACCCGCGAACCCATTGGCGGCGCGTCCCCTACGCCCACGCCCACTCCGACGCCGACGCCGACGCCGACGCCGACCGTCAAGCCGACACCAACTCCCACCCCGACGCCCACCGTCAAGCCGACACCAACTCCCACCCCGACGCCCACCGTCAAACCAACACCGACACCCACCCCGACGCCCACCGTCAAACCAACCCCGACACCCACCCCGACGGCCAAACCTCCGACACGCTCGGCGTACTCGGTGATTGAGGCCGAACACGCCACCGTCAACCACGGCGGCATCAGCCAGGGCACCAACGTCGGCGGCCTCGGCAACGGCGACTGGCTCTCCTTCGCCGGCGTCGACTTCGGCACCGGAGCCTTCCAAGCGCACATCCGCGCCGCCGGAGGATCCGGCGGATCCGGACTCATCCGCTACCGGCTCGACTCACCCACCGGACCAGTCCTTGGCGACCTGGCCATCGGCAACACCGGCGGCTGGACCAACTACCGGACCATCCCCGCCAACGTCGCCAAGACCGGCGGAATCCACACCCTCTACGTCACCTTCGAATCCGGCTACCCCGGCGACTACGTCAACGTCGACCGGCTCCAATTCCAACAACTCAACCAACCCATCCCCAACCTGACCGGCGGACCGACACCCACGCCAACCCCGACGCCGACCGTCAAACCGACACCAACTCCCACCCCGACGCCGACCGTCAAACCGACACCGACACCCACCCCGACGCCGACCGTCAAGCCGACACCGACTCCCACCCCGACGGCCAAACCTCCGACACGCTCGGCGTACTCGGTGATTGAGGCCGAACACGCCACCGTCAACCACGGCGGCATCAGCCAGGGCACCAACGTCGGCGGCCTCGGCAACGGCGACTGGCTCTCCTTCGCCGGCGTCGACTTCGGCACCGGAGCCTTCCAAGCGCACATCCGCGCCGCCGGAGGATCCGGCGGATCCGGACTCATCCGCTACCGGCTCGACTCACCCACCGGACCAGTCCTTGGCGACCTGGCCATCGGCAACACCGGCGGCTGGACCAACTACCGGACCATCCCCGCCAACGTCGCCAAGACCGGCGGAATCCACACCCTCTACGTCACCTTCGAATCCGGCTACCCCGGCGACTACGTCAACGTCGACCGGCTCCAATTCCAACAACTCAACCAACCCATCCCCAACCTCGCGAAGTAGCGAGGCGGATAGGGAGGGTGCGGACCGTCAGTCCGGGGCGCGGGCACACGGCTACCGCGTTTGTGGGATATCTGAGAGCCCCCAACAGCCTCCAGTGAGCCCGGCCCGGCCGGCACCAGGAAGTGCGCAACCTGATCGCCTTCCGGCGGTGTCTGATTGGTCACGGTCCATGCGTGCGGAGCGTTGCACGCGGGGCAGGTCGTTGCGACAAGAACCGAGGGCGAGTCGGGGACCAAGTTGGGGATCGCGAAGGCGTCCCATGCGCACCCGCCCCACCACAGAGTGTCCGGCCCCATCACGGAGAAGCCGAAGGACCTCGTGGCGATGCCCAGGCGCTCCGCAAGCGCCGACCGTGACGGAAGGGTCCCCGTAGCCGCGAGCTCGTTGTAAAGCAGGTGTCGTGTGTCTTCCGCTCGCGTGCTCAATGTCATGAACGTCCTCCGGTCAGGATGGCTGTTTCGCCTCACCTTCAGCCCCTGAGCGAAATTCGTGGAGAACCCCTACCCTACCTCGGGATCGGACGGGCCCGGAAACCACCAAAAGGAGGCAGCCGGCGCCGTTCCGTCGGCCTGCTGTTCCCGTGGAATTCGTCGAAATCAGACCCTTGGGTGGGATCACCACCTATTCGGACCACCCTGCGGCGACACCTCGACCAATCGGAGCCACCGGACGTGGCCGAATCGCCGTTGCGGAGGGGCGCAATCAACCGAACGGACCAATTCCATCCTCAGTTGCCCGCCAGACAGTAACGCAATGTAACTGCGGACCACCACGCGGTGAGAAGCTGCTGGCGCCGCCGCCGATGCTTACGTACCGTCTGGATGGTAAGCGCTCGCGGCCGACTGGCCCCAGACCGAGCCCGACCGCCATTTCACGCTGACTGAGGTGCCCTAGATGACCGCCGAGCGAGCCGTCGTGGTGCCTCCACGCCAGTCGTCGGCCAGGTTACCTGCCAGCATCTCGGCGACCGGGCTGACCGCCGGGCTGGCCGTCGTCTCGGCGATTTCATTGGTCGGGGCCACCTCCGCATCCGCCACACCGGCGCCCGTGTCCGTGTCCGTGGGGCACTCTGTCGCAGCAGGCACGCCAGGGTCAGCCAGTCCTCTGGCCAAACCGCAGCCCGTCCGGGCCGTTAGAGTCCTTCGATTCCCATCGGCGTCCTCCGCTACCGTCAGCTGGTTGCCCCCGGCTGCTGCCACGCGCCGGCCCACCAGCTATCTCGTGCGGGCCTCCGCACCGAACTCGACCACTCGGTTCGGCCCGTGGCTGCGGACGAGTGTGAGCAGCCGACTGGTGCAGGGGCTGGCCGCGGGTGCGGTTCATCGAGTCCAGGTAGTGGCGAAGTCAGCGGCCGGCCAATCAGTCGCCACCACCGTGGCGTTCCGACAGCCGGCCAGCCCGTCGCCGGATCGACGGCCCAAGCCAAACCCACCGACTTCGGTTGTCCGCTCGGTACTGGACTTCGGCGCCAAGGGCGATGGAGCCACCGACGACAGCGCGGCGATCCAGAGCGCCCTCGCCTCGATGCACAGCGGCGAAACCCTCGTCTTTCCGGCGGGCCGCACGTTCGCCCACTCGCAGAGTCTGTCCGTGGTGGTCTCAGGAACCCGTTTGACGGGCGGCGGGGTGCTGCTCGCCACCGATGAGCAGAACTCCAAACTGCTGGTCCGAAGGGTCAACAACACCACCATCGACAACCTGACCATCCAGGTCGACGCCGCTACCAGGAGGTGGTCCGAGTACGAGAAGATGGGAATCGTCCTGCTGGAGACCACCGGGTCGAGAATCAGCGACGTCACAATCGACGGCACTGGCTCAGCAGGGCTGTATGTCGGACGATCCGGCAACTTCCAACTGAATCGAATCGCCGTGAGGAATGCGAAGGCCGATTCGATTCACATCACCGAGGGCTCCCATGATGGAGTCGTCAACGACGCGGTGGTGGCAAACTCCGGCGACGACGGAATCTCCATCGTCTCCTACCGGGACGGCAACCCACCGGTCACGAACGTCACGATCAACAACCCGCGGCTGATCGGCCAGGTCTGGGGCCGCGCGTTCGCGGTCGTGGGTGGCACCAACATCACCTGGCGCAACATCCACGCCGAAGGGTCCAGCTCGGCCAGCGTCTACATCGCCGCCGAGCGGGAGTGGAATACGCTCAACAGCCATAACATCTTGGTCGACGGCGGTTCGATTGTGGCTGCCAACCGTCACGCCTCGGTCGACCATGGGGCCGTCATGATCTACAACAGCGCGGGCGGCGTCAACAGCAACATCACGGTCCGCAACCTGAACATCACCGGCACCAGGGCCGGGGCCGCGCGCCAGGTGGCCATCATCAACAACGGGGGCACGCACAAGCAGGTGAACTTGCGAAATATCACCGTCACCGGTGGACCAACTGTCTTCTGGACGAACAGCCCGGCGGCAGCCTTCAACCTCAGCGGCTGGAGCCACAACGGCGCGTTGATACCGGACCGGCTCGGTTGGCGCTAACACCGCGTCCCGCGGGATGCTAACGCGCGGTGCGCTCACCCGCCGTTGAGTCGCCGGTAGGTGCCCTTCAGGGTTCCGTAGAGTCGCCGATATTCCTTGAAAAGCTCCTCATACACGAGGCTGTCCTGCGGATCCGGGGCAAAGGTCTCCGCCACGGCAACCATCCCGGCCGCCTGTTGGAGAGTGATCTCGCCGAGGCAGACTCTCGCCCATAGGGCCGTCCCCCGGAGCTGGGCGTGCATCGGATCTGACACCTGCTCTACTTCCACCCGCAGGGTGGACGCGATGATCGAGCACCACAGCGGAGACCGGGCACCGCCGCCCATGATCCGGATCCGGGGGACCGGACGCCCCAGGAACTTCTGGTAGTAGCCGAACATCCATCGGACGTTGAGGGCGACGCCCTCCAGCACGGACCGCACCAGTGCCGATCTATCCGTGCGCAGCGACATATTCAGCCACGTGCCACGCAGATTCTTGTCCTCGACCGGAGTGCGCTCACCTGCCAGCCAGGGCGTGAAGATGACACCCTCGCTGCCGGCCGGCACCCGGGCCGCCAACTCGGTGAGCTCCTCATAGGTCGGCGCCGCGGCCGGTGGCGCCGCGCCTTGGGCGCCGATCCCGCTGCCGCCCCCGGCGAGACCGTCAGCCGGGGCGATGATCTGCTCGCGCAGCCAAGACAGCGCAGCGCCGCCGGTCTCCAGATTGTTGCCGATCAGCGGGAAGTCAGGGTCGAGCCCGGGAACGGTCGCGATTGAATGCAGCACGTCGGTCTTCTTGAAGGGCACCCGGGCCGAGAGCCAGGCGGTGGTGGAGATGGCCAGGTGGGAATCGTATGGTCGGACCGCCCCGCTACCCACGATCGCCGCATGAAGATCCGGGATTCCGGTGATCACCGGCACCCCGGCCGGCAATCCCAACTCCGCCGCCCGACTTGCCAGCAGCGGTCCCTGCACGGAGCCAGTCGGCACTAGTTCCGGCAGCAGTCGAGGATCGCGCCTGGCCCTTCGGACCAGATCAGCGTGGTAGCCGAACGCCGTGCCTGGCCGGTTGTCAGTCAGCCAGGACAGGATCATGGAGGCGGGCGTCGCCACCGGTTTGCCGGTGAGCCGGAACGCCAGGTAGTCCACGGGCTCCATCAGCCACCGGCATCGCTGGCCGACCTCGGCCAGCTCGTGCTGCAACAGCATGGAGTGTCCGGTCGGATCCGCCCCGCTCGGGCTGGGTGCGCCGCCCGTCAACCGCACCCACGGGAGCACCTTCTGTGGCGCGAAACCCGCCACCGAGATCGGTCCGCCGACAATCGAGCGGGCGTGTCGACGGGCCCGCGTGTCGGCCCAGAGCAACACCGGTCCGACCGGCTCACCGTCGGCGCCGACCGGTACCGTCGAGCCCCACTGGCCGGTGATCCCGACGGCTCGGAGGTTCGCCAGCTCGAGGCCCGCGTCCCTGATCGCGTTCGAGGTGGCGCTGGCCACCGCCTCGACCAACGCCACAGACCACTCGACGGCGTCCTGAGTGGCGGTCCCGTCTAGTCCGATCTCGACCGACACCGCCCGGAATCCGGTCCCGAGGATACTTCCGTCGAGCGCGACCGCCGCCACTTTCGGGCCACCGTTGCCCAAGTCGATGGCAAGGATCCAGCCATCCGTCGAGGTCACCTCACACCCCTGCCGAAGGGGCCACCTCGTGCATTGCGTCGAGCACCCCCACCATCAGCATGTTGATCGTCTGATTGCCCTGCGGTGTCCCGCCGAAGCCGTACATGGCCCCGCTCACAGCAGGCTGCCCGACGTGGTCGCGCGCATACTGGACTCCGTCCGCGAGGTCGGCCAGGAACTGCCCCACAATCCCCTCCCCGGTGTTGGGGCGGGTGACGCAGAAGTGCAACGCGGGCGGAAGCTGCAGCGAGTTCAACCGCCAGCCCGCCTCCTTCAATGAATCGTTGACCAGGTAGATGTCAACATCCGGGTCGTCGGACTCGAATGCCACCAGGAACAGCGGATCACCCATCACCGCCAGCCCGTCGATCTCGGCAACGCCGTGTCGCAGGATCGCGGCTGTGGAAAGGATGTCGGCGGCTGAGGCCAGGTAGCCCGACCGCCCGGTGGTGACCATCGCCGCCCAGGTCGACGCGATCAGACCACCGGATCGCGAGCCCGCCAGTCCGGGCGACAGATACAGTCCACCCGGCCAATCGGGGTAGGTGAAGTACTGGTGTTTGCGCAGCTCCTTCGACCGGTACAGCAGTGTCGAGGTGCCTTTCAGCGCGTACCCATACTTATGGGTGTCCGCCGAGATCGACGTCACACCCGGCACGCGGAAGTCCCACGCCGGAACGTCATAGCCGAGTTCCTCCGCCCAGGGCCAGAGGAAACCGCCCAGGCAACCGTCCACATGGCAACCGATTCCCCGGCTCAATGCCAACTCGGCGATTTCCTCGATCGGGTCGATCAACCCGTACGGGTAGTTTCCAGCCGAGCCGACCAGCGCGATCGTCTGATCGTCGATCAGGTCGGCCATCGCTGCGACATCTGCCCGGTAGTCCGCCTGCAGCGGGGAGTGCCGGACCTCGATATTCATCCAGTGCGCACCCTTGTCCAGCGCCACATGGGCCGTCGTCGGCAGCACCACGTTCGGCCGGGTCACACCCCGTTCCGTTCGGGCTGCCTCCCGGTAGGCATACAGCGCACTGATCAGACTCTCGGATCCGCCACCGGTGACCACCCCGCAGGCATCGGAGCCAGCCTTGGGACCATTGAGCAGATCCAACGCCATCGCGACTATCTCTGCTTCGAACTTCGTCGCCGAGGGGTACATGTCACGCTGCAGCACATTGGCGTGCGAGAACGTTGAGAAGACCTCACCCAAGTACGCGTAGTGCTCATGGTCTCCGCTGTAGAGGCTGCCGGAGACACGGCCTTGGTCGCCGATGGCATCCTCTCGGCCGGCCATCCCGGCGATCTCCTGATAGATTTCCGGCCGGCCGACGGGCTCATCGGGAATGCGACGGTAGTTCGGGAACTCCCGCCGGTAGGGATACATCCCGTCGATGAAGTCGTCGAAATCGCCCACGGCATTGCGCCCTTCGGCTGGAGGTCAGTGCTCGGCACGCTACCGCACCGAGGTCCTCGGAACTAGCCGGTGTGCAATCGAACTGCTAGCCGACCACAACTCGATTGCGACCCGCCTTCTTGGCGCGGTACAGGGCCGCGTCGGCTCGCTCGATCAACTCCTGCGATCCCTCCCCGGCGCCGCCCACGGGGGTGGTCAGCCCCACGCTGACAGTGACCGAGATCCCCTTGGACCGCCCGCCAATCGGTTCGTGCTGCACCGCCTGCCGCAGCCGTTCCGCCAGCTCGAAGGCCTCCTCGGCGTCTTGCACCCGCGCGATGGCCAGAAATTCCTCGCCGCCATAGCGGCCGACCTGACCACGTTCACCGACCGCCCCAGCCAACAACTCCGCGACGGACCGCAGCACTGTGTCTCCGACCGGGTGGCCGTAGGAGTCGTTCACGAATTTGAAGTGGTCGATGTCGATCATCATCACCGCGACCGGGGACGCCAGCGGATCCCTGCCGGCCACCTCGTCGGCGAGGAGCAGGCTGACCTCGTCCAAGATGGCGCCGTGGTTGAGCAACCCCGTCAGGCCGTCGTGGGTCGCCTGTCGCTCGAGGATCTTCCTCGCCTGCAGCAGATCCGCGTTCAACCTGGCCATCTCGTCGTACAACCTGGACTTCTCCACCGCAAGGGACACCAGATCCGCGAGTCGCAGGAACGTCTCCTGGTGCAGGGTCGCGTACCGCCCGACATCAGTGCTGCTGAAGAACAAGAAGCCGACGGGTCGCCCGAGCGCGACCAACGGACACGTCAAGCTCGACTGGACCCCTTCGGCGACTATCTTCTTGGTGGAAATCGACCGCGGATGCTCGGCGAGGTAGCCGACCAGGTCGTTGATGATCCGAGGCTGTCCGGTCTCGATGACCGTTCGAAGGCTGCTGCTGGCCATTCGGGCCGAGAAGCCGACCTTCAACTGCACATTGCGGCTGTCCGACCGCGCCCACCTCGCGCGGGCGATCGCACCGTTGGCCTCCAACAGAGCACAACCGATTCGTTCGTACGGGATCAGCGGGCGGAAGGACTCATAGATGTGGTCCAACACCTCGTCCAGGTACATCCCTTGCACGATCGCGCGTGACACCTCCGAGAACTGGCGCTCCCGTTCGAACCGCGCCGACAGCGTGGCTGCCGCTGACACCAGGGACTCCCCCAGGGCGCCGATCTCATCAGCCGGGCCGGTGCCGATCGACTCCACGGCCCAGTCGGACGCCAGTTGGCCGTGCTCGAGTTGGTCCAACAGCTCGCGGTAGTTCGCCAGCCTCGGATCCAACGGGTCACTGATCCCGGTCACCGGCCCAGGCTAGCGCGCCAGCCGAGGGTGTCATCCGACAGCCGAAATCACCTGAGAAGACCTGAGCGGTTTCCCACCAAGCTGTCAGCAGGCGTATCATCAGAGGTGAACTTCTATCCCACCTCGGGGGTGGTCTGAATGTCGTCATCTGCGCCTGCCCGGAACCTGCTGGGCACGCTCTCCCGCATCTTCGTCGTCGTGCTAATCGCGGCGGGTCTGGGACTTGCCGTTCCCGGCCTCTCGCAGGCGGCGCCGGCTGCCGGGCCACAGGCATCGATCGCTGCCGCGCCGACGATTTTCGGCGTCCTGCCAGACGCCGGACCGATAGCAGGTGGAACTGAGTTCTACCTGTTCGGGACCGATCTGACTGGCACCACCTCTGTCACCTTCGGTGGTGTACCCGCCACCAACATCGTCGTCAACGACGACGAGTATTTGACGGGCAACACACCGGCGCACGCCGTTGGAGCGGTCGATGTGGTCGTCACGACTCCGGGCGGCTCGGCGACGGACACAGGCGGCTTCACCTACCAGGCCGCCCCGGTGGTCACGGGGGTGGCGCCCCCCACTGGCTCCTACCTTGGCGGTCAGGACGTGACGATCACCGGAACGGGCCTGTCGGACGCTACGGATGTGACCTTCGGCGGCGTGGAGTCGCCCACCGTGTTCTGGGTGGGCGACTCACTCGTGGCTCGAACACCTCCGCATGCTGCTGGCTTGGTTGACGTCGCGGTGACGACCCCGGGGGGCACCGGCACGCTGGCGAACTCGTTCACCTATATCGCTACCCCGAGCGCGCCGCGGTCCGTGACTGCGACCGGTGGCAACGGTAGGGCCACAGTCAGCTGGCTGGCCCCTGCATCAACTGGCGGCTCCCCAATCACCAAGTACACCGTCAGTTCCGCGCCGGAAGGCCGGACCTGCGTGGTCGGCGGCGCCGCGCTCACCTGCGCGGTGCCGGGCCTCACCAACGGTCGGGCCTACACCTTCACTGTCACCGCGACCAACGCCCTGGGGACCTCCCCGCGATCCGCGGCGTCGGCCCCGGTCACGCCGGCGACGGTGCCCGGACCCGTCCGTGGGGTTCGAGTGGTGAGTTCGCCCGGTCCGGGTGAGACCACCGTTTCCTGGCTCGCTCCGGCAGCCAACGGTGGTGCTCCGGTCAGTGGCAACCGGATTCGCGTCTCGCTGCCAAACAACCCGTCGGTGTACGGCCCCTGGGTGGCGATCGGCGGCAATACCCGCGCGATCACCGGATTGACCCGCGGCGCGAACTACCGCGTGCAGATCGCAGCCGGAAATCGGGTGGGCTATGGACCTGCTACCACGTTCGCGTTCAAGCAGCCCAACGTGCCAGGACCCATCCGCGCCCCCCGGGTCGCGTCCTTCCCGGACGCCGGCCGCGCGGTGATCGCCTGGACCTGGCCCGTGTCGGACGGCGGGGCGACCGTCACCAGTTACCTGGTGCGGGTGTCCAGGCCCAACCAGCCCACCGTCTTCGGACCCTGGATGTCGACCCCTCGCGTTCAGATGACCTTGGCCGGGCTGACCTTGGGTGCCAACTACCGGGTAGAAATCGTCGCCGTCAACAGTCAGGGCGGCTCCACCCCCGTGGGCTTCGGATTCCGACAGCCGAACACGCCGTCCGCGATCCAATCGCCGCGGATCACGTCCTACCCATCTCCTGGCGCTGCGGCGGCCGTCTGGCAACGACCGGTCAGTGATGGCGGGGCGCCGATCCTGCGCTACCTGGTGCGGATCTCGGAACCGAACTCGTCCACGGTCTTCGGCCCGTGGCGGACAGCGGGTTCAAATTCCTGGACCTTCACCGGCCTGACCAAGGGTGCCAGTTACAAGGCCCAGGTCATCGCGGTGAACAGTCAGGGAAATTCGCCGCTGACTACCTTCGGCTTCCGGCAGGCGACCACCCCCAGCGCCATCCCGTCAGCCAGGATCACCGCCTTCCCTGCCCCCGGCCAGGCGATCGTTGCCTGGGTTCGGCCGGCCTCTGACGGCGGCAGCCGAGTGACCGGGTACATGGTGCGGGTCTCCCGACCGAACTCCACCAGTGAATTCGGCCCCTGGATCAGGACGACTGCCACCTCGAAGGTGTTCGCCGGGCTTCGCAAGGGCGCGGTCTACCGGGTGCAGATGGCAGCGAACAACAGCCAGGGCACATCTCCGCTGGGAACGCTGAGTTTCACGCAGCAGAAGTAGCGTCCCCGAACTGAAGGCGGACGATGGCTGTCCGCCTTCGGTTCAGTAGCCGCTACCATGACGACGGACAGACCGGAAGCCAATCATCCAGCTATCACCCCGATGGAGTAGTTGCCTTGAGTGACGAAGCCCAGGTTGAACGGGTGCCGGCGACCGCAGTCAGCGGATCCGCCGAGATCGTGCCCCGGCCCGGGTACTTCCGCCGCCGCGGCGCCGGGCTGCTGTTGGTCCTGTTGGACGTCGCAACGCTCGTCGTGCTGTCGCTGGTCTTCAACCAGTTCGACTTCGGTGCTTTGCTCCTGGGCGTCTTCTACATTGGCTTCAACAGCGAGGCGGGCCTCTATCGGAGCCGCTTCACGTTGTCGATCCTGAATGACCTGCCGTTGCTGGCGGGCAGATTCCTGATGGCCACCGGACTGTCCACCCTGGTGATCGTCGCGACCCACTACACCCAGGGCCAGGCCCCGATCCTCGATTGGCTGGGTGCCTTTGTCGCCCTGGTGGCGGTGCGTGCCATCGGGTACGCCTTCATCCGTTACATGCGGTCCCGCCGTCTGATCGGGAAGGCCACGCTGATCGTGGGCTGCGGAATGGTCGGTACCGGCATCGCCCATGCCCTGATGCGGGAACGATCGTGCGGGCTGGAGCCCATCGGTTTTGTCGATTCCCCACCGCCTGGGATGGCAACCGACCTGCCGCTACCCCTGCTGGGGCCGTTGCCCAAACTGCCCGAACTGATGGCGGAGTACAACGTCGAGTATGTGCTGGTGGCCTACACCCACCAACCCGAGAGTGACCTCGTGGGAATAATCCGCAGCGCCGATCGGTTGCCCGGCGGCGTCGCAGTCGTACCCCGGTTGTTCGAGTTGACCTCCGTGCGCGGTGGCACAGATGTCGTGTCGGTTATCCCGCTGGTGCGGCTTCGTCGACCGGCCTTCCGATCGCCGTTCTGGCCGCTGAAGCGAGCCGGGGACGCCGTGGTCGCCGGACTGGCGATTGTTCTACTATCTCCGCTGCTGCTACTGATCGCGGCCCTGGACCGGATCGTCGACGGCCCCGGGGTGATCTTCCGACAGGAGCGCGTGGGGATCGATGGTCAGACCTTCGAGGTGCTGAAATTCCGCAGCCTGCGACCCGCGGACCCCGGGGAGTCCGAGACGAAGTGGAACATCAGCAATGACAACCGGGTGAGCTGGTTTGGCAAGTTGCTGCGGAAGAGCTCGCTGGATGAGCTACCACAGTTGTTCAACATCCTGCGGGGAGACATGTCGATCGTTGGCCCGCGCCCCGAACGCCCGCACTTCGTGGAGCAATTCGGGTTGCTCTATCCCTACTACGGCAGCCGGCACCGGGTGCCGTGCGGCCTCACCGGCTGGGCGCAGATCCATGGCCTGCGCGGAGATACCTCCATCGCCGCGCGAGCCCGCTACGACAACTTCTACATCGAGAACTGGTCGCTCTGGCTAGACATCAAGATCATTCTCCGCACGGTCACCAGCCTGACCCGCGGTTCCGGCTGAGCTGGCGGAGGATCATGTCAGAACACCCTTCGCGAGACCTGCAATGACCGAAGCTCGGCCCCCCACTGTCGTCTGCGCCGACCTGACCTCGTGGGAGGGAATGGTCCAGTTCGGCGCGGCACTGTCCGGGCACGGAGTGCGGGTGATCCGGTTCACCGGCAAGGAGCGCAGCCGCCGGCAGCTGATCCGCACAACCCTTGAACGGGTCGCCTTTTCCTCGACGAAGCCTGTGCTGGCCAGAGCTCCGAACGGTGCTGTAGACGTGGGACCGATCCTGTCGGTCCTCGATGATCTCCGGGATGTCCAGAGTGCGGACCTGATCGGTTCGGAGTTGGCCGCCAGCGAGAAATGGCTGGAATCACCGCGGCTTCATCGCGTACATGCGGCAGGCCTACGTGACACTGCCATCTACGACAAGTTGGTGTACACCAGACTTGCCGAGGCAGTCGGGGTGTCGGTACCGGAGACCTGGACGGAGTTGTCCGAGGTGCCGGCTGGCAGGCCGTTGGCGGTGAAGACGCGGCTCGGTTCCGGCGGCGACGGAGTCCGGTTGGTGGCCGACGCCGCGGAGATTCCGGCCGCCCTGGCAGACCTGGAGGTGCCGCCGGACGCGGTGATGTTTCAGCAACAAATCCCAGGCCAGGTATGGATCGTCGGAGGCGTCGCCGATCGCGGCGAGGTGATGGTGGCCGGCGCCTATCGAGGGATACCCGCGGACGACGATCCGCTGGGTCCTGCCGTCGAGACCCTGATCGTGGACCGCCCCGACCTGCTGGCCGCAGCTCGGCGGTTGGTGGCCGCGTTGGGTTACCGGGGACTATTCCAACTCGACTTCCTCTGCGACGACCAGGACAGGTATTTCCTGATCGACCTGAACCCACGGATCTGGGGTTCCTGGGCTGGATTGCAGGCCGCTGGGGTGGACATCGTCGGGAACTACCTGCGGCTGCTGGGTGCCAGGATCACGCCAGAGGACGGTCCGGTGGCTGTCGGACGTCGGTTTCGCACCTCCGCAGTCGGGCCGTCGTCCATCCGTCAGACCGTGGCGCGAACCCGCAGGCTGACCGGTGATGTCGGACCGGTGCTCACCCCGAAGTGGCGGGCACTGACTGTCGCGCAGGCAGCCATCACCGCCCGACCGTCCCGGCTTTCGAACCGATCGGCGGACGCTCCGGAGTCGGGGCCCCACCCGACATCGGAGTCTGCGGCCGGTCCCGGACCTGCGCCCGTCGGAGGGCCGGAACCCGGCCACGTCACCTTCGCCAACAGTGAACCGTGGCGGGCCGCAGTCGGCTTCAGCGCGGCGCTGCGTCAGCGTGGCGTGTCGACCAGGCGACACATCACTCCCCACGCGGGAAGGATGCAGCGGCTGCGGGTCTCGGCGGAGTCGCTGTGCTTTTCGGCAACCACTTTCGACATCGAGGTGACTGCGGCGGAAGAGGTGTCGGTGGCTTCGCCGGCTGGGCTTCTCGCGGGGGCCCTGGACATCCAGGCGACCGAGCGGATAGCCGAGTACTTGGCCGATAGCGGCACTTTGGGTGACTACCCGGGTTTGACCCGTCTAGGCGCGAACGTTGACCCCCGGGTGGCCTTCGACAAGGGCGCAGCAACCGAGTGGGCCCGGCACCACGGCATTCCGACGCCAAAGGTGCTCCATCCGGCGACAGCTGACGACCTATCCGGACACTTCCCCGTCGTGGTGAAGCACCCCACCGGGTACGGCGGAAAGTGGGTGCGGATCTGCCATACCGAGGCGGATGTGCGTCAGGCACAGGCCGATTTCGGGACTGCCCTGGCCGAGTTGATCGTGGAAGAGTTCCTCCCGGGTGCGGCCATCAATGTCGCAGGCGTCGCCCTCGATGGCGAGGTACTCACCGTCGCTGCCTACCATCCCCGGCCTGCCCCAGGTAACCCAACTGGGCCGCCGGTCAGCGTGACGCTGGTGTCCGATCCGGCCGCGCTCGAGGTCGCCGCCAGGCTCGTCGCCGGATTCGGTTTGAGTGGGCCCTTCTGCGTCGACCTGGTGGCGGATACCCACGGGTCACCTCGAGTGCTGGACGTCAACGCACGTGTCTTCAGTTCCTGGATCGGGCTTGAACACGCCGGGTACGACATCGTCGCCAACTACCTGTGGACCCTCGGGATCGGGGACCGCCCAGGTGCGCGACCGACCCGTTCCCCCAGACGCGGCGGCGATATTCCGGTCGATGTGGCGGCCGGGCTCGGGACCTGGCCAACGCTGCGCCACAATGCCCGACTGGCAGCCTCGCTGTGGTCAGCAGCCGGTCCGCGAGGGGCGATGGCCGGCGTGGTGCAGGCGGTGACAATGGTCAGCCGGACCTAACCTGCAAATCTCACCAGCCGAGCCGGGGAGCGACCGCGACACCGTCATCGGTCCACCCGCTGAGGCGGTAGGCCGCGGCCGGGGCGTTGGTCCAGAAGAGGGTTGCCGGTCCGCGGTTGACGGCGACGTTGTTCATGGTCACCCGGACGTGCCGGGCGCCGACGGCGTTGATGATCGAGACCTGGCGGGACGCGGAAGACCGGGTATCGCTGATGGTCAGGTTCCGCAGCGTGAGGTTGCGGTTCGTGACCCCGGCCGTGCCGTTGAACAGCACCACCGCACCGTGATCCACCGATGCCGTACGGTTCGCGTACTTGATGGTCGCGCCGTCCACCAGAATGTTCGTGGTCGGATGAGTGTTGAAGTGAGCCTCAGTCGCGAGGTAGATGCCTGCCCCGCTCGAACGCTCAGCGTAGACATTCCGCCACGTGATGCGGTCGCCGCCCACGATAGCGAAGGCCCGCCCCCAGCTTTGACCGAACACGCGAGGCCGCAGAATCGTGACGTCCCGACTGACCGGATCGCCGTCGCCCGCATAGGAGACGATCGCGATCCCATCATCGCCTGAGTTGCGGACGACGACGTCGGTAACGGTACCGAGGCTGGCACCCTCGGTAATGTGGATCGCGTCTGCGCGGGTATTGCGGACCGTCACCCGGGTGAGGCTGAAGTTGCGGGCCCCGCCGACGTAAACCCCGGCGGCCGCCGAGCCGTCGATCAGTACATCGGTCACTCGGATGCCGCTGTAACCGCCGAGGCGCAGTTTCATCTTCTCGTACTCGACCCAGCGCTTGCTGGTGGCAGCCATTCGCAGCGTCAGGTTGTCCACCCGGATGTTGTGGTTGCGAAGCAGGATCGCCGAGGTCTGTTCGGCGGTGGCCAGCAGCGTGCCGCCACCGGTGAGCCGAACTCCCTGCCGCGCCACCGTCAGAACCGCGGTGTGGCGAAAGGTTCTGCCGGCGGGGAACACGAGCGTTCCGCCCTCGGCTAGCGAATCCAACGCCCGTTGGATCGCGGCAGTGTCGTCGGTGACCCCATCCCCTACAGCTCCAAAGGCGAGCACCGAGACAGCGTCGGCCGGTATCGGGATCCGAATGGCCCGTGGAGTCGGGGGCGCCGCTTGAACCACAGGAATGGGAGTCAATTGGGCTACTGCGGTCGCGGTACCGGTGGGGAGTCCCGCGGCCGTCGCCGGAACAGCACCCAACGCCGACGCCGCGACCGCCAGCCCAATCGATGCGAACACCACGGTCGGCAGGCGCCGTCCGCCCGATGTCCGCCGTTTTCCCATACCGTGGGTATCGGCGGGTGGCCGGTCAGACCTGAGATCCGGCCACGAACGCTACCGCAGCTGACGGCTCCGCCGACCGGTGAAAAGCCATGCCCAGCGCCGTAATTTGCCTGGCAGCGCCTCATGCAGCCAGGCGGCATCATCGCCATGGACGAAACCGGCCGTCGAGCCGAGCGCGAGCATCAGGATCACGAATACCACCCCACCGGCTAGTAGCGCCAATAGCGCGGCGGAACCGCTAGCGGTGCCAATCGCGCCGATCACGGCCAGCACTATGGCCGCCACGACCGCGGAGTAGAGCAGCACACCGAGCCATCGACCCGCCATCACCGGGAACCGCCCTGCGGTCCGCCACGTTAGCGCCAGCATGATTACGGCCATCGTCGTCTGGCCTGCGAGGTTGGCGATCGCAGCACCCCAGGCCCCGTGGTCGGCCACCAGCAGCCACGCCAACGACAGGTCCACCACTGCCCCGATCGAGGCGCCGATAATGGGCAGCCGCAACCGATCCGCGCCGATCCAGAAGGTGGCGCAGAGGTTCCCGGAGGTCACCAGGATCAGTGAGAGCCCCATCAACGGCACCAGATCGGCGGCAAGTTGATAGTCGCCGCCGTACAGAACGAGAACCAACACCGGCCCCAGGCAGACGACGCCCGCCGTAAGCGGCAGCGACGCGACCGACACAATTCGCAGGGCCGAGCCGAGCATCCTCGAGGTGCGCTCGATGGTGCCGGCGCCCAGGGATTCGGAGACACCCGGTAAGCCGGCCTCCACTAGCGACATCGGCAGAATGGCTGCCGTGGAGACGACCATGAAGCCGATCGAGTACATGGCCAGCTGAACCTCGGTGGAGTACGCCTGCAGGAAGAGGAACTCCATCCGGCGCTGCACCACCTGCAGCAGCAACTCCATCACAAGTAGCTGCCCCCACACCCGGGCCAGCCGGTGCGGGAGCGGTCGCACCGCCCCCCACTTCAGCGGGCCCAAGGTGCGGCGCAACCACACCAGCACGAGCAGCGCACCGACGGCATTCGCAGCGAATACCCCCGTGATGCCGAACCCCGCCAGGATCGCGACGACCCCCAGCACCATCGCCAGGCTCTGCGTCACGAGCCGACGGGAGGACACTGAGCGCCAGCCACGGGTCGCGACCAGGATCGAGCCGTACCCCCAGCCGACCCCGTTGATCAACGACGACAGCGATACGACCAGCCAGGGAATCGGGTTGTCGCTGGCGAGCCCGATACCGGTCAGCACCAGCGCCGAGATTGCCCCGGCAGCCATGTTTGCCACGAACGTGACCCGAGCCAGGTGGGCGAAGGCGCTCTCGTCCTTGGCTCCGATCGACTCCGACAGCAGCCGAATGGACATCACCGTCACGACCTGCAGCACCAGCGCCGAGAGCAGGGCGTCGACGTAGGAGATGAAGCTCTGCAACCCGAGCAGCTCGGGTCCCAGGATCCGTCCGATCGTGATTGAGAGCAGGGCCGTGCCGAACAGCGGCACGAACTGGGCAATCGCCATCCAGATACCGCCGACGACCGCACGCTGGCGCGACTCCGAACCGGACGGCGACTTCTCGTCCTCCGCCGGATTCGGCTGGTCGCCGTCGCGGCTTGTTGCCATCCCTACTCCGCGTCACGCAGCCGGCCGAAGGCGTGGGCGCGGGAAATCACGGCCGACGCTCGGGTGAGGCTTCGATTGCGGTCGTGCTCCAGTCGGGCGTGGTCCGCTCCCAGCCGTCCCTCGGCGTCGGTGTCCAGTTGCCCCGAAAGCCGCTCCGCCAGGGCATCCGCCAAACGGGTCGGATCCTCGACCGGAACGACTGCGCCGGCCCCAGATCTCGTCACCACTTCACTACCGGCCACATCGGTGGTGACCACCGAACGGCCCGCGGCCAATGCCTCCAGCATCGCCAACGACATCCCCTCCCACCGCGACGGCAGTACCACCAGATCTGCCGCGGAAACCCACGGTCTGGGGTCGGGCTTGGATCCGGCGAAGGTGACGCCAGGCGTCCCGGCATGCTCCAACTGCGCGCGCAACTCCCCGTCCCCGACGATCACCAGTTGTGCCTGCGGCACCCGCTGCAACACCTGCGGCCAGGCCTCGATCAGCACGTCGTGGCCTTTCTGCCGACTCAGTCTGCCGACGCTCACCGCCAGCGGAGCATCGCCGAGGCCTAATTCCGATCGTGCCGCCGCGCGATGGGCAGCATCGACCTGCGGCCAACCTGGTGGGACCGGATTGCGCACCACGAACAACGGCACGTGGATTCCCCGCTCCACGGTCAGCTCCGCCTCGGCATCGGATACCGCGATCACCGCGTTGGTCCAGCGGGCCGCCTGTCGCTCCCAGTTCAGCGCAGCGGGAGCCAATTTCGCCGAAAGGGCAAGGAAGGACCAGGCGTGCGGCAGGTAGACCGTGGGCCGAGACGCGCGAATCACGAGTCGGCCGACCAGGCCAGCCTTCGCCGAGTGCAGCACGACCACGGCCGGATCAATCCGGTCGATGATCGTGGCCAGCACCGCTGATTCCGACCGCACACCGTGCACCGGGCTGCGCGCGGCCGCCCAGAGGTGACGGGTTACTCCCGGCACAACGTTGGCCTCGGCACCGGTGGCGACGTGGACATCCCAGCCGCGTTCGACTTGGAACCGGGACAGTGCCTCGACGTAGCCCGCGACCCCGGCATCCACAGGTTGGGCAACGTGCAACACGCGCATCTGTGAATCAAACGGATCAGCCCCGCTGACCCCTCGCCAGCCAGCGGGATCAGTGAACGTCATGACGCGTCCCTTCGACGGCCCTGCGGCGATCGACCAGCCAGCGCAGTCCGGGCGACAGCCACCGTCTCGAGGGCCACGTCGTCCCAATCTCGGTCCAGCAAGGCGGTCGTGGAGGCCAGTTCACGATCCGCCGACATCGCCTCGATCAATGCACCGGCCCACAGATCTTGCCGGGTGGTCGACACGATTCGCGCTTGGCCAGCGGCAGCCTCGCCCAGTGCGGGATCCTCAGACGTCAGCAACGGGGCGCCAAAGGCCCTCGCCTCTACCGCCGGCAGCCCGAAACCTTCAAGCAGGCTGGGCATCGCCGCAACTCGAGCGTGTTCGTAGCACCAGCGCAGTTCACCGTCACCGACATGGCCCAGTAACCGCAGCGAGCCCTCCCGCCGGAGCCGTTCGACGCCCGGGCCGAGCGCAGTCGTGCCCCAGCCGGGCGGTCCCACCACCGCCAGCACCGCGTCCGGGACCGCCGCCACCACCTCCGGCCATGCACCAATCACCAACGGCAGGTTCTTCCGCGGCGACTGGTCACCGACCACCAGCGCGAACCGAGCTCCGACCAGGGCCGCAACCTCTACGCTGGGCGTGCTCAGCAGCGCACTCGAGGCCGCCAGGCCGACCACCTGTGACTTACCGGCGGCGGCCGGGACGTAGTTGCACAGCCGGTCCCGGGTGGCTGCGCTGACGCAGACGATCGCGTCGGCCTCCCGAACCGACTGCAGATACGGACCCCGCAACAGCGCCCGCTTGGCGGCACCGAAATCCCACGGTCGATCCAGCGGCAACATGTCGTGCACTGTCAGCAGCCTCAGCGCGCCACTCTCGGGCGGCAGCAGATGCTTGGCCCCGTGCACCACATCGAAGGAAGTGTGTGAAGTGGGCATGCCCCATCCTCGACGCTCCAGTAGTGAGGTTACCGGCACTGGCAGCGACCGGACCGGATGAACCCGGTCGTGGGAATCCAACTCCTCCGCCCACCAGGATGCGGCGGCCTCATCGGCGACCACGTGCAACTCCACCTCGGGGGTCCGCTGAAGACCGCGAGCCAGCTCCACGACGTACCGGATCATGCCCCCGCCGCCACCCCCAGCCGGCACGTGGCTGGCCAGCAAGAGCCAGCGGAGCGGTCGGTCCGGCCCCATCCCCGCTGGGTTGTCCGTTCCCTGCTTCACGAAGTCACCACCCGCTGTCTGGTTGGTCCGGCCCGGGCTGTGGGCAGCGGACGATCCTTGACTCGGATCAACCACCATCCCACCACGGATAGCACCACCAAGGTGGGCAGCAGCCTTCCTTGGGTCCAATACAGATAGCGGGGCAACTCGAGTAGTCCGGTGAACATCGGTGGGTACACCATCAGGCCTACCGGGTTCCCGTTCGCGAACCCCAGGTAGAGGATGCCGACGATGAGTCCCGCGCAGGCGAGGAAGATGAGGCCGCCGATCG
This sequence comes from uncultured Actinomycetes bacterium, assembly GCA_964547485.1. Lineage (GTDB taxonomy): Bacteria > Actinomycetota > Actinomycetes > S36-B12 > UBA10799 > JACJWR01. The sequence continues at coordinate 6,211 of CAZJNU010000012.1, read as the reverse complement.
GCCCGAAGTCCACGAACGGGTCACAGATACCGCACGGATTGTTGAACTCAGGGTTGCCGAACATCGTGAAGATCGGTTTCAACTCCGGCGCAGGCGCACCGTTGAGGCGGTCGTACAGGCCGAGTTGCTCGGCTCCGGGGGCAGTCCAGAGTCCTTGCAGACTCCGGTAGGGGACATGGCCTTCCTGATGCTGATACGTAAGCGCCAACTGCCCGTTGTTGTAGGCGGTGGCGTAGTAGCCGGCGAACCTTTCAATCGCGAATTCCACGAACGATCCTGAACTGCGCGCCCGGTAGAAGGTCCATGATCGGGAATATTCGAAGATGCCGAAAAGTGCTATCGCCGCCGGCATCAGGACCGCCGGTGCGAACCGCAGGGCGACGCGAATCGAGTCCTTCCGGCTGCCGACGGCGGCCATCGCTCCGATCGCAATCAACGGCACGATCAGCTCCAGAATGGCCAACCGCTCACTCGCGGCGAATGCTCGAACGAGTGCCATGAACAGCACCAGCAGCAATCGCAGCAGCACCGTCCGGTCTCGGCCGCCGAGCAACACCAAGGCGGCGACGATGACAAAGCCGATGCCCATCTGCGTGAACGACGTGATCCCCGTGATGGGTTCGAAGGCATCCTTGAGATCATCGCCACTGCTCTGCCCGATGAGTGCCGTGAGGATCACCGACGGGGTCGCACCCCGCGCCATGGCAGCGGCGAACAACACCGCATATCCGAACAGGGTGGCCCAGAACAGCCAGCCACAGATCCGCCGCAGCCAGGCTCGCTGAGTTGTGTTGAAACCTGGCCAGGGCGCTGCCAACGATCTACGGGCGGCGAACTGCGGGATCAGGGCGGCGATCATCAGCACCAGAGCACCGCCGTACAGCAGTGCGACGGTGCCGGGCTCCAACGCCTTCGGCGTTCGCCACGCGTCCCGGTAGACGGCGTCGGAGTAGTGCCAGGCAAGGTAGAGCGACCCGGGCACGATGAGCGCAACGGCCCCAGTCGGGGAGACCCACCAGAGGCCGCGAATCGGCACCCTGCGGCGGCCCTTCGCGGTCGCCCCGGGAGCGGCTCGAGTCACGGCCCGGGTCACGACGGCGGCCGAATGCGGTACCCGGCCGCCAGGCCTCGTGCCCAGGCCAGATCAGCGCGGGCGATATCCCGGCGTCCCGCCACCGTTCGGACGCCTGCCGCGGCCAACTTCCGCGTCATCAGGTACGCCATCTCGGTCTTGGGCAGGTGGTGAATTCGGTAGAGATGGCCGATCCCGCGTCCGTAACCGGCCATCTTCTTGTCGAAGCCGCTCGTGTCGCCGCGGCGGGGATCATGTTGGATCACGCGCACGGTCGGTTCATACTCCACGGTGGCCCCGGCCGCTATGGCCCGGAGTAACAGGTCGGTGCCCTCGCCGGCCTGGAACGGTCCCGGCGAGCCGACACCCATCGTCTCGTCGAACCCGGTCAACGATTCGAACAGACTGCGCTTGCAAAAGATGGTGCTTTCGATGGCAGTCAACTGGACGTTTCGACGGGTGATCGGGCGGGCGCTGTCCGGCCAGCGCAGCATCGACGGCTGACCGTCGTCAGTCACCTGGATCCCGCTGATGGCATCCGGCGCACCGCGTTCCGGGACCAGGTCCAGCACAGCGCCCACGGTGTCCCGGGCATACCAGCAGTTATCGTCCGGGAAGGTGAACAGCCACCCCGCCGCCAACGCTGCGCCGGCATTTCGGCCCACCGACACACCTCGCGCCGAGGTGGTCCAGCGGCAATCGAACGGCAGGTCCAACTCGGCCAGGAGCGCAATGCAACTGCCGTCATCGCTTTGATCCACCACAATCAACTCGAGTTCATCCCGACGGTCCTGGGCGACCAGCGAGTCGATCAACCGGCGCAGGTCGTCCGGTCTTCCGATCGTGCTGACGATCACTGAAAGCGCCACGCCACTGGTCATCGCGGACCCCTGTCTGCCTAGTCGTCCACGTCCGAGCGGGAACCCGCGCGGCTGATGTTCCTGCGCCGCCGGACTATCAACAGCACCCCCAGACCCGCGAGCCCGCCGACGA